>JBLNBI010000001.1:0-14149 GCA_050259815.1 Actinomycetota bacterium
AGCCGGTCTCCCTTGCTTCCTTCCGTCGCGGGCACCGGAATCTTGCGGTCCCGGACGAACTGGGCGAGCTGCCTGTTCCTGGCCAGCGTGGCGTTGTAATCCAGCGCCTGGGCGACCGAGCCCTTCAGGTAATAGTCGTGCCAGGGCTTGGGAATGAATCGGTAGATGTGGGTCTCGTTGATCATCCGCACCAGGGCGGCCATGTCGGTCTGTCCACTCAGGACGAGGCGGGCGCAGTCCGGCTGGATTTCGGCCAGCTTCCGCAGGAATTCGAGCCCATCCATGCCCGGCATGCGGAAATCGGAGATGACCGCGTCGAAGGCTTGTTCCTTGGCTCGTTCAAGGGCCGCGGCGGGGTCGGAAAAACCTTCGACCTCGTAGCGGTAGCGGACGTACGGGGGGGCGTTCAGCTCCCGATGTACCGCATGGACGATGTTGGGTTCGTCGTCCACCACCAGCACGCGGCGTTGTTGTTTTGCCTCCATTGCCTTGTCCTCTAAAGGGTTTCTAGCGGGGGGGGCCGGGCGGTTGCGGCACGGCCCATCATTTGTGCCATCATACACTTGACCGGCATTGGCGATGAGAGGCCCGTGGGCGATAATCCCGTCATGCTCACGGCATCGATCGTGTTCGGGGCGCTGCGCGGGAGATTGGTTACCATGGAAGCCTTTGTCTGGAACAGCCGGTTCGAAACCGGCCTGCAGCAAGTGGATAGGCAGCACCATCGCCTGGTCGAAATCGTCAATCAGGTCGGGGACCGTCTCCTCTCCGGGAACATGACCGAGACCGCCCTGGAAACGGTATTCAAGGAGCTGGCGGATTACGCGCAGCATCACTTCGCCGACGAGGAGAGGCTGATGGATGAATTCAGCCTGGATCCGAGAGGCGTCGCCGCCCACAAGCGCCATCACCGGGACTTCATCGATCAGGTCGTCCAGATGTGGGGCGCCCGCCGTTCCATGGCCTCCCCGGCGGATGCTCTGCACGGGTTCCTGTCGGCCTGGCTGGCTTTCCATATCCTGGCCGAGGACCAATCCATGGCTCGGCAAATCCACGCGGTCCAGTCCGGGACCACTTCCCATGAGGCCTATGAGAGGGAAATCGAGGTCAAGGACAACAACGTGGACGCCCTGTTGTCAGCCCTGCGCAAACTGTATCGGGCGTTGTCGGTACAGGCCCATGACCTGGCGGATGCCAACCGAGGGCTCGAAGAGCGGGTAAGCCGCCGGACCCTCGAATTGAGCGAAGCCAATGCCCGCTTGGCCCAGGAAGAGGCGAGGCTCAAATCCCTGGTGCACCGGCTGGAGGAGGCCCAGAACCAGATGCTGCGCTCGGAGAAGATGGCGACGGTTGGCCTGTTGGCGGCGGGGGTGGCCCATGAGATCAACAACCCCATCGGCTATGTAAAATCCAACCTGGGGACCCTGAGCCGGTATGTAGACCTGTTTCTCCAGGTGATCGATGCCATGGCCAAGGCGGCGCCGGCCCAGGCGGAGGCGGTAGCCGCGTCGGTGGACCTGGCCTACCTGCGCCGGGATGTGAAGGCCCTGCTGGCGGAATCCGACCAGGGCCTGGAGCGGGTGCGGACCATCGTCCAGGATCTCAAGGACTTCTCCCACGTGGATCAGGCGGAGTGGCTGGAAACGGACATCAACGGGAGCCTTGAACGCACCCTGGGCGTGGTCAGGAGCGAACTGGGCAGTCGTATCGAGGTGGTCCGGCACTTTGGCGCCCTGCCGCTCGTCAAGTGCGGCGCCGGCGAAATCAACCAGGTCTTCATGACCATCCTGGTCAATGCGGCCCAGGCCATCGAGGGGCAAGGAACCATTACGGTCCGCACAGGCTGCGAGAAGGACGGAGTCTGGGTGGAAATCGCCGACACCGGTGTCGGCATGACGCCGGAAGTCCAGAAACGGCTTTTCGAGCCTTTCTTCACCACCAAGCCCGTGGGCAAGGGAACCGGCCTCGGCCTATCCCTGGCCTACGATATCGTGGTCAAGCGCCACGGCGGTCGCCTGGATGTGAGCAGTGTTCCCGGCCAGGGAACGGTCTTCCGCGTCTGGCTACCGGTCTTCGGTCGGCAGGGTTGATGAGCCCTGCTGCCCGTTGGCGTTGATGCGGGGTTCGACGGGTAGCCACACCCGGAAAGTGGTGCCCTTCCCGACTTCGCTCCTCGCCTCGATCTTCCCCTGGTGCTTCTGCACGATGTTGTAGGAAACGAATAGTCCCAGGCCGGTCCCCTTGCCCACGGGCTTGGTGGTGTAGAAGGGCTCGAAGATGCGCTTCATGGGGTCCGCCGCGATGCCGCAGCCGGTATCCTCGATCTCCACCCAGACCTGTTCCCCTTCCTGCCCCGTGCGGATGGTTATCGTGCCCTGGGTCTCGATGGCGTGGCTGGCGTTGACCAGCAGGTTCATGAACACCTGGTTGATCTGGGATGGCAGGCAGTAGACCAGGGGCAGAGGGCCATATTCCTTGTTTACCGTGGTCTTGTACTTGAGCTCGTTCCGGAGGATGTTGAGAGTGCTGTCGAGACATTGGTAGAGGTCGGCCCACTGCCATTCGTCGTTGGCCCCCGCCCGGGAGAAGTCCTTCAGGTCCTGGACAATCTTTTTGACCCGGTTGACCCCGTCCCGCGTTTCGGAGAGCAGGGAGAACACGTCCTCGCGGATGAAGGCGATGTCCAGGTCCTGACGGAGCTTCTGGATGGACGACCGGGTTTCTTCGTCCATGGAGGCTTCGGTCTGCTCATAGGCGTTGAGCATGGCCGTGAAATCCCGGAGATATTTTTCCAGGGAACCCATGTTGGAATGGATGAATCCCACCGGGTTGTTGATCTCGTGGGCGACTCCGGCCGCCAGTTGGCCGATGGAGGCCATCTTCTCCGATTGCAGCAACTGGAGGTGGGCCCCCTCCAGCTTGGCGTTGAGGGCGACCAACTCGCCCAACTGGGCCTGCATGGCGACCTCGTCGCTCTTGCGCTTGGAAATGTCGTCTACCACCGCGAGAAGCAGGTCTTTTCCCCCGACCTTCGCGGTCCTGGTATTGATGCCGACCCAGAACGACTCGCCGCTCTGCCGCCTGGCTTGCCATTCGAAGGATTGCGGTTCTCCTGCCCAGGCCTTGGCGATCCATGCCCGGGCCGTGTCTATGGGGAAGGAAGGGTCTTCGGTGCTGAGGTCCGCAGCCGTGATGGTCAGCAGTTCATCCCGGGAATACCCGAACATCTGGGTCGCCGCCTCATTCACGTCGACAAACCGGCGCGCTTCGGCATCGTAGAGGAGGATGGCCTCGCCGATGGTGTTGAAAATGGTTTGGAAGCGTTCGGAACTTTCGGCCAGGGAGATATCCACCCGCCGGCCATGGACGATGCGCCAGAGCGCGTTGCCGATGAGCTGGAGGGTTTCCGTATCGAAAGGGGTGTAGTCCCCGTCCTTGTTGCCGACCCCCAGAATCATGCGCACCTTGTCGCCTTCGACGACAGGTACGGTAATCAGGCGGGACAGGCCGAGATGTCCCTCCGGCAGCCCCTTCTTGTCCTGGATGGCACTGTAGTCGTTGCAAACCACCGGTTTGCGGGTATAGAAGCACTCGGCCCAGGAGCCCGCCTGGCTGATGGGATAGTGCCGGAGGTGGGGGATTTCGCAGTGGGAGAGGGCTCCCGCGGTCCAGGCGGTGAGGTCGAGGGTTTCCTGGTCGTCGTTCACGAAGTGGAGGAATCCCGCCGGGCTTGCCGTCAGTCGTTCTGCCTCCTGCAAGCCGGATGTCAGGAAATCGTACTCCTGCAGGCTGGGGCCGCTGGCCTGCTCGTTGATCGCCAGGAGGACTTCGACGCGGGCCAGCTGGTCGCTGAGGTTGTCTGCTGCGCTCATGTCAAGGCTCGCTGCTGCCGACATCTACCGCGGCGGTGCGGACCCGGCGCCGCGTTTCGTAATGCCGGAAGGCGTCACGGAGGGTCTCCAGCAATTCGTTGTCGTCCCAGGGTTTGGTCATGAAGCAGAACAGTTCCCCCCGGTTGACGGCGCTGGTGACGGACTTCAGGTCGGTATAGCCGGAGAGCATGATACGAACGATGTCCGGATAAATCTCCCGCACCTTGCCGAGGAACTCGCCGCCGTTCATCCCTGGCATGCGGGCATCCGAGATGATGACGCCGACGTCGTGGTTGGCCAGGGCTTCCAGGCCTTCCTGGCCGCCCGAAGCGGTAAGGATGGTGTAGCCCTCGCGGCGCAGCAGGCGCTTGAGGGACGACAGGATTGCGGGCTCGTCATCCACCAGCAGCAGGGTCCGGTTGGGTATCTGGCTGTCGTGGGAGAGCTGGAGCTGCCGATGCTCCCGCAGCAGGGTGCCGAATTCCTCCGCCGGGATGGGTCTGCTGAAAAAGAAGCCCTGCATCTCGTCGCAGTTCTCCCGGCGCAGGAATTCGAGCTGGGCCTCGGTCTCCACCCCTTCGGCGATAGCCGACAGCTTCAGGCTGTGGGCCAGGGAAATGATCGCCCGGGCAATGGCGGCGCTGTTGGGATCGCGGATGACGTCCCTGACGAAGGACTGGTCGATCTTCAGCCGGTCGATGGCAAATCGCTTCAGGTAGCTGAGGGACGAAAAGCCGGTGCCGAAGTCGTCGATGGACAGGGTGATGGCCAGTCCCTTGAGCTGCTCCGTGGCATGGATGAAGGCGTCTGCGTCGGCCATCACGGAGGATTCGGTGAGCTCCAACTCCAGGTAGTTGGGAGCCAGCCCGGTTTCCCCCAGGATCTTCCCGGCCAGGGCAACCACGTTCTGGGCGGCGAAATGCCTTGCCGACATATTGACGGCCACGGTGATGGGGGGCAGCCCCGCATCCTGCCAGGCCTTGTTTTGCAGGCACGCCGCACGGAGCACCTGCTCGCCCAGGGGAATGATGAGCCCGCACTCCTCCGCCAGGGCGATGAACTCGCCGGGCATGACCAGGCCGCGGTCAGGGTGCTGCCAGCGTACCAGTGCCTCGGCCCCGACAATCTGCCCGGTGCGCAGGCTGAGCTGGGGCTGGTAATAGACAACCAGTTCGTTGTTGTCGATGGCCCGGCGGAGGCCGTTCTCGATATCCAATCGCTCCAGGGAGCGGGCGTTCATTTCGCTCGTGTAATAGCGGAAGCAGTTGCCGCCGGCGACCTTGGCCTTGTACATGGCGGCGGAGGCGTTGCGCAGCAGCGTGTCGGCGTCATCGCCATCCTTGGGATAGAGGGCGATACCGATGCTACCGGTCAGGAAAAGCTCGTGACCGGAATAGTAAAAAGGCGGGGTCAGCAGGGCGAGGAGGGGGTGGGCCAGCTTGGCAGCGGCATCAGGGCCGCTGGTTTCGGCGATCAGGACGAACTCGTCGCCGTCGAAGCGGCCCAGGGTATCCATCTGGCGAACCCGCTTGGACAGGCGGTCGGCCACCTCCTTCAATACCGAATTCCCGGCTTCGAAGCCCAGGCTTTCGTTGATGGCCCGGAAACGATCCAGGTTGATGGTGAGCACCACGATTTCCCGATCGTCCTCCGGTCGGCGTTTCAGGGCGTGGTTGAGACGATCGTTGACCAGGTTCCGGTTGGGCAGTCCGGTCAGTTCATCGAAATTGGACCGGCGCTCGATTTCCTCCTGGTAGCGCAGGCGCTCGCTGATGTCCTGGAGCGTGACGACCGCGCCGATCACCTTGTCGCCTTCGATGAGGGGAGCGCAGGAATACTCTACGGGAATCTGCCTGCCGTCCCTGCTCCGGATGACCGTCTTGCGCCCGCGAACCCGGGTCGCGTTCTTGCAGGCCGAGGCGATTGGGGAAGAATCGCTTTCAGTGTCAGCTTCGCCGGCCATGGCCAGGGACGGGATATCCGTGATTTTGCGGCCCAGCAGTTCGCCGCTGTCGCAATCAAGCAGGTCGGCCAGGGCGGGATTGGCGAAATTGATAACCCCCTCGGTATCTACCCCGAAGATGCCTTCGGCCACCGATGCCAAGGTCAGCTCCAGCCTGCGACTGAGCGCTTCCCTGGCGTGCCAGGCCTCTGCCTGGATCGTCTGGATTTCCGCCATGCGCCGGGAAACTTCGGCTTCGAGATAGGCGTTCTGATTCTTGAGGAAAAGCCGGGCCTGCCGGGCGTCGATCTGGTTCCGGACCCGGGCGAGGACCACATCCGGCTGGAAGGGCTTGGTGATGTAGTCATTCGCGCCCATCTCGAGCCCCTTGGCGATGTTCTCGCCATCGTCCAGGGCAGTGACGAAAATGACGGGAATGTCGCAGGTGGAGCCATCCTCCTGGAGGCGGCGCAAGACCTCATGGCCGTCCATGCCCGGCATGAGGACGTCGAGGAGGATTAGGGCTGGATGGGGCTCCTGTTGGGCGCGGAGCAGGGCCTGGTTGCCGTCGGTCGCCTGACGGATGGAGTAGCCCTCATCTCCGAGAATGTCGCCCAGAACGGCCAGGACTTCCGGTACATCGTCTACGACCAGGATGAGCGGCCGTTGCGACTCGGTCAACTGAGATTCGCTCCAGGCGGCAGTGGTATCCATGTCAGGGGCCTCCTCTTCTCTCCAAGAGAGGTTAACCCATTTCCTTGCGCGTTGCGCATATACCGACGGAATATTTCGCCGCTGATGGCGGGAATGACAAATGGGGGCTCCGCTAAGCCCCCATTTGTCTGCTTTGATGCCGCTGTGGCGGCTGTCGGTCAGCCGGCGAAGTTCTGTTCGGCGAAGGACCAGTTGGCCAGGCTGTTCAGGAAGGTTTCCACGAACTTCGGGCGCAGATTGCGGTAATCGATGTAGTAGGCGTGTTCCCACACGTCGATGGTCAGCAGGGCCTTGTCGCCGGTGGTCAGCGGGGTGCCGGCGGCGCCCATGTTGACGATGTCGACGCTGCCGTCGGCCTTCTTCACCAGCCAGGTCCAGCCGGAGCCGAAATTGCCCACGGCGGAAGCCTGGAAGGCCTTCTTGAAGTCATCGAAGGAGCCCCACTTCTTGTTGATGGCGTCGGCCAGGGCGCCGGTGGGGGCGCCGCCGCCGTTCGGCTTCAGGCAGTTCCAGAAGAAGGTGTGGTTCCAGACCTGGGCCGCGTTGTTGTAGACGCCACCGGCAGGGGCCTTCTTGACGATGGCTTCCAGGTCCAGGTTCTCGTACTCGGTGCCCTTGATCAGATTGTTCAGGTTGGTGACATAGGCTTGGTGGTGCTTGCCGTAGTGGTATTCCAGGGTCTCCTGGGACATATGGGGGGCCAGGGCATCCTGGGCGAAGGGCAGGGGGGGCAGTTTGTGTTCCATCGTATTCTCCGTTGTTGGTTTGATCTGGATCAATATTCTATTGGGGTCCTTCTGGTACGGCAACCTGTGTGACACTGGTTTCAGCGTTGCCGCGGCTGAAAGTCAGGCTCAAGCGGTCGCCGGGGGCAAGTTGCGCCGCATCCCGCACCGCCTGGCCGTCCGGCCCGATGGCGATGGCGTAGCCCCGGGCGAGGACGCTATGGGGGTTGAGCTGATTAAGACCGGCGCCTAAGGCGCCCAGTTTCCCCCGGCGCTCGTCCACCGTCCGGCCGGCAGCATGTTGCAGGCGTAGCGCAAGGGCACCCAGATACTCGGTTTGCAGCTGGGGAGAGGGGCGGCAGGCGGCGAGCCGTTGCGCGGCCAGATCGAGGCGGTAGTGCCGGTTGTCGGCCTGGCGTTCGAGGCCACGCCGCAACTGGGCCTTCAGCCGTTCCATGTGTTCCCGCTGGCGCGCCAGGCGCTCGGCCGGGTGGATCAGCCGCAGGGCCAGCCAGTCGAGGCGCTGGCCTTGGTTGGCTACGTTCTGCTGGGCGCGCCGCAGCAGCAGTCGTTCCAGTTCATCCAGGCGGGCGAGGAGTGCGGTCCGGTCGGGACTTGCCAGTTCAGCGGCAGCGGTGGGCGTGGGGGCTCGCAGGTCGGCCGCGAAATCGGCGATAGTGAAGTCGGTTTCGTGGCCGACGCCGCTCACCACCGGCACCGGCGAATTGCGGATGGCCCGGGCCACGGCCTCTTCGTTGAAGGCCCACAAATCTTCGATACTGCCGCCGCCCCGGCACAGGATGAGGGTGTCGTTGCCGTCGTGGGCGGCCAGGTCGAGGGCGGCGGCGATGCGCTCCCCGGCGCCTTCTCCCTGAACGGGGGTAGGGTAGAGGGTGACGACCACATGGGGCGCGCGGCGCCGCAGGGTGGTGAGCACGTCCCGCAGGGCGGCAGCCTGGGGGCTGGTAACGATGCCGATGCGCCGGGGAAAGGCGGGAAGCGGGCGCTTCGCAGCCGGGTCGAACAGGCCTTCCGCCTCAAGCTTGGCCTTGAGCTGGAGGAAGCGCTCGAACAGGTCGCCCTGGCCCGCCCGCCGGACCGTCTCCACATTGAGCTGGAACTCGCCCCGGGGCTCGTAGAAGCTTACCAGTGCCCGAATCTCCACCTTGGCACCGTTCTCCAGGCGCCATCCCAGAAGCTGGGCACGGCTGCGCCACATGACGCAACGCACCTGGGCGCCTTCGTCCTTCAGGGTGAAATAGACGTGGCCGGAAGCCGCATAGGTCAGATTGGAAATCTCGCCGCCGATCCAGGTGAGGGGAAAGGCGGACTCCAGGCAATTCTTGACCAGACGGTTGAGGGTGGATACCGAGAGAACCTGGCTGGCGCCTGTGGGGGGCAGGGGCTGGATGGGCATTCCTGGATTGTAGCGCATCGTTTTGGGTGCTTGACGATGCTTGACAGTAATGCGCTATGGCTAACTAATTGAAAATTAAGAGGTTAAAACAGTATGCCTCCTTTTTTGGCAGAGTAAGAAAAAACCTTACAGGCGGGCCACTTAGGCACTCTAACGACAGCTCATTCACAAACTTATCCACAGGTTTTGGGGATAAACCCTACCAGCATAGGTAGGGCTCCTCTTGAACTACACAATTTCCCCAGTAAATTTCTACGCTGTTATCGGCATACGACTCTTGCCCTGGGGCTTGGTGGCAGGCAAAATTGCCGGCTGATTCTTATTCGGGGACTACACGTGTTCGCCATCGTTCAGGCTGCTGGTTGGCCCATTTGGCCGTTGCTTCTGGCTTCCATCATTGCGGTCGCCCTCATCATCGAGCGTCTGGTCGCCCTGCGTCGCGCCAAGGTCGTGCCGCCGGGGCTGTTGCAACGGGCGGTTGCCGAGTTCAAGCGCGGCGGCGACAACTCCAAGCTGCTCGACGACCTGGAACGCCACTCTCCCCTGGGCCGGGTGCTGGCCGCCGGCCTGCGCAACGTGGGTAACTCCCGGGAAGTGATGAAGGAGTCCATTGAGGAGTCCGGCAGCGCGGTGGCCCACGATCTGGGCCGCTACCTCACTACCCTGGGTACCATCGCCTCCATCAGCCCCCTCATGGGCCTGTTCGGCACGGTGGTGGGCATGATCGAGATCTTCGGCTCCCAAGCGCCCACCGGTACCAACCCCATGCAGCTGGCCCACGGTATCTCCATCGCCCTTTACAACACCGGCTTCGGCCTGGTCATCGCCATCCCCAGCATGATCTTCTGGCGCCACTTCCGGGCCCTGGTGGACAGCTTCGTGGTGGACATGGAGCAGCAGGCCATCAAGCTGGTCGAATACATGCACGGCGAGCGCAAGTAACATGAACTTCCAGCGCGGCCGCACCCGGGAAGAGCCGGAGATCAACCTGATCCCGATGATCGACGTGCTCCTGGTGATCATCATCTTCCTGATGCTGACCACCACCTACGCCAAGTTCTCCGGCCTCGAAATCAACCTGCCCACGGCGGAAGCCAGCAAACAGCCGGAAGAGCCCAACGAGATCGACGTGGCGGTGACCGCCGCCGGCCAAATCCTGGTGAACAAGTCTCCCCTGGCCGGTTCCGACGTCAAGGCCATCGCCGAAGCCCTGCGCCGTGCCGCCGGCGCCCGCCAGGATCCGGTCATCGTCATCAATGCAGACGCCAAGGCTACCCACCAGAGCGTGGTGGATGTCATGCAGGCGGCCCAGACGGCGGGTTATCCCCACATCTCCTTCGCGACCCAGTCGCCGCGCTGATGTCCCTGGCGCGGTGGCTCCAAGGCCGCTGGTTCAAGGCCGGCTTTTCGCCGGCCTTGCTGCTTCTTCTTCCTCTTTGGCTCGTTTTCGTGGCCCTGTCCGGGCTGCGGCGCGGCCTCTATCGCCTGGGCATCCTGCGGGTCGAGCGCCTGCCGGTGCCGGTCATTGTGGTCGGCAACATCACGGTGGGCGGGGCAGGCAAGACGCCCCTGACCCTCTGGCTCGCCCGGGAGTTGCTGCGCCGGGGGCGCCGTCCCGGTGTCATCAGCCGGGGGTATGGTGGCGGCGCCCGGGAACCCCGTCCGGTGTCGGTCGATGCCGATCCCGGGCTGGTGGGTGACGAACCTTTGTTGCTCGCCCGGCGCAGCGGCGTGCCCGTCTGGGTCGGCCGGGACCGGGCAGCGGCGGCCCGGGCTCTCCTTGCCGCCCAGCCGGTGGTGGACGTGATTCTGTGCGACGATGGCTTGCAGCATTACCGCTTGGGGCGGGATGCCGAGGTGGCGGTATTCGATGGCCGGGGCACCGGCAACGGCTGGCGACTGCCCCTGGGGCCGCTACGGGAACCCTTGTCCCGTCTCGCGGCTGTGGATGCCGTGGTCTGCAATGGCGTAGCCAATCTTCCCTTGCCTGTGCCCTCTTTCGACATGGTCCTGCGCCCGGGGAATTTCCGTTCCCTCTCCGAGTCCCAGGTGGTTTGTGTCGCCGAAAAACTCAAAGGGAAGATTCTCCATGCCGTGGCCGGCATCGGCGATCCGGAGCGTTTTTTTCGGACTCTGGAGGGGATGGGGCTCGAGTTCGTCCGACATCCCTTCCCCGATCACCACGCCTACAGCGCCGCCGACCTGGACTTCGGTCCGGATGCCGTGGTGCTGATGACCGAGAAGGATGCAGTAAAATGCGCAGGTTTTGCCGCGGGCGAAGCCTGGGTGCTTCCCGTGGAGGCCGATGTGTCGCCGGCCCTCGTCGATACGCTTCTGGAGAAAATCAGTGGACGCCAGGCTTCTTGATATCCTCGTCTGCCCCGTTTGCAAGGGCAATCTCGAATACCGCAAGTCGGAGCAGGAATTGGTTTGCAAGCCCTGCAAACTGGCCTACCCCATCCGCGACGACATCCCCATCATGCTTGAGGACGAAGCCCGCCAGCTGACTTCCGAAGCGCAATGAGCTTGTCCTTCAAGGTCGTCGTTCCGGCCCGCTACGCTTCTACCCGGCTGCCGGCCAAGCCGCTCCTCGATCTGGGCGGCAAGCCCATGGTGGTGCGGGTGGCCGAAAGGGCCGCGCTGTCCGGCGCCGGTGAGGTGCTGGTGGCTACCGATCACTCTGAGGTCTTCGCGGCCGCCCAGGCCCATGGCGTTGCTGCGGTGATGACCCGGGCCGACCATCCCACCGGCACCGACCGCCTCGCCGAGGTGGTGGAGTTGCGGGGGTGGGGTGACGATACCCTGGTGGTGAATGTCCAGGGCGACGAGCCCCTCATCGAACCGGAAATCATCGCCCGTACCGCTGCCCAACTGGATCGCAGCGGCGCCGCCATCGCCACCGTGGCCCACCCCATCGTCGATGCCGCGGATTTCTTCAATCCCAACGTGGTGAAGGTGGTGTGCCGGGCCGACGGCGACGCCGCCTACTTTTCCCGGGCTCCCATTCCCTATGCCCGCGACCATTTCGCCCGGGAAGCCGGCGGCGAAACCCTGCCGGTCGGGTTGCCGGCCTATCGCCACGTAGGGCTTTACGCCTACCGGGCCAGTTTCCTGAAGGCCTATGCCGGACTCGCGCCAGCCCCTACGGAACAGTTCGAGGCACTGGAGCAACTGAGAGCTCTATGGCACGGGTATCGTATTACTGTAGCCCTGATCGAGGCCGCGCCGGCACCTGGGGTAGATACCCCAGAAGATGCAGAACGGATGCGCAAACTGTTTGACCGGGGTGTAAATAGCGGGTAATTTCTCTTCCCACCAAAGCCGGCGCCGACCGGCCATAACAAAGAGAACAGTTTTTCCAACGACGATTCCCGAGGAACATTCCATGAAGTTGATTCTCCTTGGCGCGCCCGGTGCTGGCAAAGGGACGCAGGCCAAATTCATTTGCGAAAAGTTCGGCATTCCCCAGATTTCCACCGGCGACATGCTGCGCGCCCAGGTCAAGGCCGGCACCCCGCTGGGCCTGGAGGCAAAGAAGCACATGGATGCAGGCGGCCTCGTGCCGGATGCGGTCATCATCGGAATGGTCAAGGATCGCCTGACTCAGGACGATTGCAAGAACGGCTACCTTTTTGACGGTTTCCCGCGCACCATTCCCCAGGCTCAGGCCATGAAGGATGCCGGTGTTCCCATCGATTTCGTCCTGGAAGTGGATGTTCCGGACTCCGACATCATCGAGCGCATGGCCGGCCGCCGGGTGCACCTGTCCTCCGGCCGCACCTACCACGTCAAGTTCAACCCGCCCAAGGTCGCCGGCAAGGATGACGTGACCGGCGAGGAACTCATTCAGCGCGACGACGACAAAGAAGAAACCGTCAGGAAGCGTCTGGAGGTTTACCACTCCCAGACCAAGCCCCTGGTGGATTTCTACAGCAACTGGGCCGCAGCCGGCGACGCCAAGGCACCAAAGGTGCGCAAGGTGGCCGGAGTCGGCAGCGTCGATGAAATCACCAATCGCGTTTTCGACGCTCTGAAGTAAGGAGATGAAAATGGCGGTGAAAAATGCCTTCTACGCACAATCGGGAGGCGTCACCGCCGTGATCAATGCCACGGCGTGCGGCCTGATCCAGGCTGCCCGCCGGCACCCAGATCAGATCGGCAAGGTCTATGCGGGCCGCGACGGCATCATCGGTGCCCTCACCGAAGACCTGATCGATACCAGCCTCGAAACCGACGAGGACATCGCCCGGCTGAAATACACTCCCGCCGGCGCCTTCGGTTCCTGCCGTTACAAGCTGAAAAGCCTGGAAGAGCACAGGGCTCAGTACGAGCGCCTGATCGAGGTCTTCCACGCCCACGACATCGGCTACTTCTTCTACAACGGCGGCAACGATTCCATGGACACCGCCTGGAAGGTGTCCCAGATTTCCGAAAAACTGGGTTATCCGGTGGTCTGCGTCGGCATCCCGAAGACGGTGGATAACGACCTGCCCATTACCGACTGCTGCCCGGGCTTCGGCTCGGTGGCCAAGTACGTGGCCACGTCCATCCGGGAAGCCGGCTTCGACGTGGCTTCCATGGCCCGCACCTCGACCAAGATTTTTGTCCTCGAAGTGATGGGGCGGCACGCCGGCTGGATTACCGCCGCCTGCGGCCTGGCTTCCGAGGGCGAGGGCGAACCGCCCCACATCCTGCTCTTTCCGGAAGTGCCCTTCGAGCCGGACCGCTTCGTCGCCAAGGTCCAGGAGTGTGTCCAGCGTTACGGCTATTGCACCGTAGCGGTGTCGGAAGGCCTGTCCGACGAGGATGGCAAGCTTATCGCCGAATCGGGCAGCAAGGACGCCTTCGGCCATTCCCAACTGGGAGGTGTCGGTCAGGTGGTGGCGCAACTCATCAAGGACAAGCTGGGCCACAAGTACCACTGGGCCTTGGCCGACTACCTGCAGCGCTCGGCCCGCCATATCGCTTCCAAGACCGATGTGGACCAGGCATATACCCTGGGCCAGAAAGCCGTGGAACTGGCCCTGGCCGGCCGTAACGCCGTCATGCCCGCCATCAAGCGCCTGTCGGACGCGCCCTATCGCTGGGAAATCGCCGAGGCGGCTCTGAAGGACGTGGCCAACGTCGAGCGCAAGATGCCGACCGAATTCATTTCCGCTGACGGATTCCATATCACCGACCAGTGCCGGGCCTACCTGCGTCCGCTTATCGTGGGTGAGGATCCGCCGCCGTTCAAGGATGGGCTTCCCGACTACGTTCGCCTGAAGAACGTGCCGGTCGCCAAGAAGTTGGGGGATTTCAAGGTCTGAAACCGGCATAGAACCGGCAGGCCGACACAAGTTTTTTCGTTTCATTAACCAGAGGGAGGAAGTCGATGTCAGCAGCACTGATACTGGCGCTCGCATGCGCCGTGTTGGCCGTTCTGTACGGCTGGTTGTCAAGCACGCAGATCCTCGCGCTGCCCGCCGGTAACGACCGG
>JBLNBI010000002.1:0-2775 GCA_050259815.1 Actinomycetota bacterium
GGCAAGTTGGTTGAAAGCAAGCAATGAGCAATTTTGGAAAAGTCGCGGTGCTTTTCGGCGGAACCTCCGCCGAGCGGGCCGTTTCGTTGAACAGCGGATCCCGCGTCCTGGCGGCCCTGCAGGGGCAGGGCATCGACGCCCACGGCTTCGATCCGGCCGAGCGGCCCCTGGCCGAGCTGAAGGGCTTCGACCGCGCCTTCATCGCGCTGCACGGCCGCCACGGCGAGGACGGCACTATGCAGGGCGCCCTGGAACTGATGGGCATCCCCTACACCGGCCCCGGCGTGCTGGCTTCCGCCGTCGCCATGGACAAGTTCCGCACCAAGCTCATGTGGCAGGCTGCCGGCCTGCCGGTGCCGGAATACGCCCTGCTCACCGCCGACTCCGACTTCGCCGATATCGAGGAAGAACTGGGCCTGCCGCTCTTCGTGAAGCCTGCCCGGGAGGGTTCCTCCATCGGCATCTCCAAGGTCAAGGAGCGGGGCGGCCTCAAGGCGGCCTACGGGGAAGCGGCCAAGCATGATTCCCTGGTCATCGCCGAGCGGGGCATCCTGGGGGGCGAATACACCGTCGCCATCGTCGGCGGCGAGGCCCTGCCCATCATCAAGATCGAGCCGGCCACCGATTTCTACGACTACGAAGCCAAGTACACCCGGGACGATACCAAGTACCTCTGCCCCTGCGGTCTGCCGGAAGCCAAGGAAGCCGAAATCCGCCGCCAGGCCCTGGAGGCCTTCCGCGTCCTGGGCGGCCGGGGTTGGGGCCGGGTCGACTTCCTCATGGACGAGGAGGGCAACCACTACTTCCTGGAGGCGAACACTTCCCCCGGCATGACCGATCATTCCCTGGTGCCCATGGCGGCCCGGGTTTCCGGCATGGATTATCCGGCCCTGGTGCGCCGGGTCCTGGAACTGGCCGCCCTGGACTGATGAATGTGGAACAAGCCCCATCTCCTCAACGCCATCTCCGACCTGCTCTTCGTGGCAGCGGCGGCGGCGTTGCTGGCCGCGGCGGCCGTGTGGCTGGTGCGCATGCCGGCGCTGCCCATCAAGGAGGTGGTGTTCGCCCACGAATTGCAGCACGTGCGGCGGCTGGAAGTGGAGCAGGTGTTGCCGGCGGCGCTGAAGGGCAATTTCTTCAGCGTGAACCTGGATGCGGTGCGGGGCGCCCTGGAAAAGTTGCCCTGGGTGCGCAAGGTGGATGTGCGGCGGGTATGGCCCGCCAAGCTGGAAGTGTCGGTGGAGGAACACCGGCCCGCGGCGCGCTGGGAGGACGGCCGGAACGCCGGCCGCGGCGAGCTGGTGAACACCTTCGGGGAAGTCTTCCCGGCGACGCTGCCCGAGGAGGAGACCGCCGGCCTGCCCTTGCTCTACGGCCCGTCGGGCACGGCGCCGGAGCTGTTGAAGCGCTACGGGGAGTTCGTGACCGCCTTCAAGGCGGTCGGGCAGAAGCCGGTGCAGGTGGTGCAGTCGCCGCGCCTGGCCTGGCAGTTGAAGCTGGACAACGGCATGTTGGTGGAACTCGGGCGCGAGCAGCCCAAGGCGCCACTCGGTGCGCGGTTGCAGCGTTTTGTGGATGTATATCCGGCGATGGTGGCGGGAAGGCCCGTGGCGCCGTCGGCGGTGGATTTGCGGTATCCGAACGGTTTCGCGATGCGGGTCGCGGGGTCTGAGGTCAAGGGGAAATAATGAGCAGGGATAACAAGGATTTGGTGGTCGGACTGGACATCGGCACCTCGAAGATCGTGGCGCTGGTGGGCGAGATCACGCCGGAAGGGCGGCTGAACGTCATCGGCATGGGGTCCCAGGACTCCAAGGGCCTGAAGAAGGGCGTCGTGGTCAATATCGAGGAGACCGTCAATGCCATCTCCCGGGTGATCCAGGAAGTGGAGCTGATGGCCGACTGCAAGGTATCGGACGTCTATACCGGCATCGCCGGCAGCCACATCAAGAGCTTCAACTCCAACGGCATGGTGGCCATCAAGGACAAGGAAGTCACCGCCATGGACGTGGATCGGGTGATCGAGACCGCCAAGGCCATGCCCATCCCGGCGGACCAGGAAATTCTCCACATCCTCACCCAGGAATTCGTCATTGACGGCCAGGACGGCATCCGCGAGCCCATCGGCATGAGCGGCATGCGCCTGGAGGTGAAGGTGCACATCGTCACCGGCGCCGTCTCCGCCGCCCAGAACATCGTCAAGTGCGTGCGCCGTTGCGGCCTGGAGGTGAACGACCTGGTGCTCCAGCCCCTGGCCTCCAGCTACGCGGTCCTGTCCGAGGACGAGAAGGACCTGGGCATCTGTCTCATCGACATCGGCGGCGGCACCACCGACATCGCCGTGTGGACCCAGGGCGCCATCCGCCACACCTCGGTCATCCCCATCGCCGGCGACCAGGTGACCAACGACATCGCCATGGCCCTGCGCACCCCCACCCGGGAAGCCGAGGACATCAAGTGCAAGTACGGCTGCGCCCTGTCCCAGCTCGCCGATCAGGAAGATACCCTGGAGGTGGCCGGGGTGGACGACCGCCCGAGCCGCAAGCTCAGCCGCCGCGCCCTGGCCGACGTGATCCAGCCCCGGGTTGAGGAGCTGTTCGAACTGATCCAGCACGAACTGCGCCGGGCCGGCTTCGAGGAGGTGCTGTCGTCCGGCATCGTGCTGACCGGCGGCGCCAGCGTCATGCCTGGCATGGTCGAGCTGGGTGAGGAAGTCTTCCACATGCCGGTTCGCCTGGGCTGCCCGAAGTACACGGGCAGCTTGGCCGACGTTGT
>JBLNBI010000003.1:0-10882 GCA_050259815.1 Actinomycetota bacterium
CGGCCCGGTGGGTACCGGCGCTGCCGCGGGTGGCGTCGGGGTAGGCGTGGGCTCCGTGAACCTCGGTTCCGGCACCTCGACCAGCACGGCCGGCGCCGGTGGCGCGGGCGGTGCCAATACCGCCACGGCGGGCACCGGCGGCGCAGCGGGCCCGGCCACCAACACGGCCGGCGGCAGCACCGCTGGCCCGGCCTCCCAGACCGGCGGCGCAGGCGGTGCCGGTGGCACCAATACCGCCACGACCGGTGCGGGCGGCGCAGCCGGCCCGGCCAGCGCCCACGGCGGCGACAGCGGCTACAACGGCCCGGCCAGCCAGGCTAGCGGCGCCGGTGGCGCCGGCGGCACCAACACCGCTTCTGGCGGTGCGGGTGGTACCACCGGCCCGGCTTACAACACCGGCGGCGCGGGCGGTGCGGGCGGCACCAACACCCAGACCGCCGGGGCCAGCGGCGCGGCCGGCCCGGCCAGCCAGACCGGCGGTGCGGGCGGTGCCGGCGGTGCCAATGCCCAGACGGGCGGCGCCAGCGGCGCGGGCGGCACGGCTACCGCCACGGGCGGCGTCGGCGGCGCGGGTGGCACCAATACCCAGACCGGCGGGACCGGCGGCTCCACCGGCGCGGCCAGCAATACGGCCGGCGCGGGCGGTGCCGGTGGTGCTTCCAGCAGCACCGGCGGCGCCAGCGGTGCCGGCGGAGCGGCTTCCCAGACGGCCGGCGCGGGCGGCGCTTCCGGTCCGGCATCCAGCGCCGGCGGCGCTGGTGGTGCCGGCGGCGGTGCCACCAACACGGCCGGCAACGGCGGTGCCGGGACGGCCACCAGCTCTGCCGGGGCTGGCGGTGCGGGCGGTGCGGCCACCACGGGTGATGCCCATTCCGGCGCCACCGCTTCCGCCACCAGCGGCAGCGCGGCCGGCGGCACTTCCACCGGCGGCGCAGGCGCTGCCGGCGGTGCCGGTGGTTCCGGGGCGGCCGGTGGCAGCGGTGCTGCCGGCGGCTACGGCGGCGATTCCGTCGCGGGAGCCGGCAACGGCGCTTCCGGCGGAGCCGGTGGAGCCGGCGGTACCAGCTCCATCAGCGCCGGGGTCTTCGACATGTCCAACAACATGACCAATGTGGCCAATACGGCGGCCGGCATCACCACCGCCATCCAGCAGACCGGCATCAGCTCGCTGGTGCAACAGGTCAACAACGTCCAGGCCAACCTGCGCGTGAATCAGTAAGCGGCACCTGCCCGGGGGCTTTGCGGCCTCCGGGCTTTTTCGCAAATTTCATGGGAGAACGATGTGATTCGCGATGTGATCCGAAATACGAATTCCCGCCGGGTCCTGGCCTCCGTCCTGCTGTCGGGGCTGCTGTCCTGGCCGCTCCTGTCGGGAGCCGAGGAGGTCGACTTCGGCCTTGCCGGCTTCGGCGATGGGGTGCTGGATGCGGCATCCCTCGACCGTTTCCGGGGCGGTACGGATGTGGTGGTGGACAACACGAATACCACCGACGGCCTGATCCACGGCAACCACGCCAGCAACCTGGTCACCGGCAGCAACCTGATCGACGCCTCCTTTTCCGGCGCCAGCGGGCTGTCCACGGTGGTCCAGAACACCGGCAACAACGTACTGATCCAGGCTCCGGTCATCGTCAATCTGCAGGTCCAATGATGCTTTTCCGGACCTTCCGGTCGCTCTGCCTGCTGCCAGTGCTGGCAGGTTCCGCGGCAATCCCCGTCGGCACGGCATCGGCAGGGGGAACGGTGGCTTTGCCCCTCGAATCGGGGGGCGCTTTTTCAGTCCCCGTCACCAGCATGAAGGACCTGAAATTCCGCACCACCATTCACCAGCAATACGATTTCAGCTGCGGGTCGGCCGCCCTCGCCACACTCCTCACCCATCACTACGGCTTCCCGGTGAGCGAGCAGGAGGTCTTCCGGGAAATGTACACCCGGGGCGACCAGGCCAAGATCAAGAAAGAAGGCTTCTCCCTCCTGGACATCAAGAGCTTCCTGGCCAATCGGGGCTTCCAGGCGGACGGCTTCGTGGCCGACGTGGAACAGCTTTCCAAGGCGGGCGTCCCCGCCATCGCCCTCATCAAGGAGCGGGGCTACAACCATTTCGTGGTCATCAAGGGCCTGCGCCAGGGGCGCATCCTGATCGGCGACCCGTCGTCGGGCACCCGCGCCCTGCCCTTCGACCAGTTCCGGAACATGTGGCTCAACCGCATCCTGTTCGTCATCCGCAACCGGAAGGAACTGGCCCGCTTCGACAGCGAAGGCGACTGGCGCTGGGTCCCCACCGCCCCCGTCGCCGACGGCCTCCACCGCCCCACCACGGATCTGGCGCTACCCAAGCGCGGACCATCGGATTTCTGAGGACACTTCCCATGCACACCCGGCATCCCAGACCGCCCGCCCGCCTGATGTGGAAGGCCGGCCTGACCTGCCTTCTGGCGGCGGGCGCCGAAATGCCTTTCCTGGCCCAGGCCGACGCCCTCCCGGAACCGCCCCAATGCCAGGAAGGGAATCCCGGCGTCGCCATAGCCCCCGAACTACTGGCCTTGGCCGACTGGCCCCTGGACCCGCCCGGCGCCGCCTATTGCCCTTCCCTGCCGGCCGTTGCGGAAGACGTTCCGGCCTTGCCGGCCGAGGAGGTCGCCGGCTATCCGGCGGTGGTCCGGGTGGTTGCCGGGGAAGCGCCGCCGGCGGATGAGGGACTGGTCCCGGATGAAAGCGCCAGGGACCTCTTCCTCTTCGCCGGCACGGCGATGTCCCTGGAGGATGACTCCTTGGCGCCGCCGGAAACCGTCCCGGCCCTGCCGGCGGCCCCGACGATCGCGGAGACGGAAGGCAGCCGGCAGAGGAAAGTCTCCCCGGAAGACTTGCCGGACCTCGCCCCCGATGCCCTCGGCGAGCAGATGGCCGCCCTCGACGCCTCCACCCTGGACGGCATCCGGGGCGGTTTCGAGACGCCGGACGGGGGGCTCAAGTTCAGCTTCGGGATCGAGCGGGCCGTCTATATCAATGGCGAACTGGTGGCTTCCACGGTGCTCAACCTGAAGGATCTCCAGAGCGCGGTGGGAGCCGGGGTGCCGGCCGCCCTGGCGGGAAGCGCGCTAACCGTCATCCAGAATGGCAGCGGCAACGGGTTCAGCGCCCAGATCAACCCCAACCTGGCCGGCACGGTGATCCAGAACACCCTCAACGACCAACGCATCGTCAATGTCACCACTATCAATGCGGCTGTGAACAGCGCCCAGGTGCTGCGGGCCATGGCGCTGCAGTCGGCGATCCGGGATGGGGTGGTGGGGAGTTTGCGGCGGTAGGCAGGAAGGCTCGGCCGGTTCCTGCCGCCGAAATGGCTAAAGCTTGAGATTGGCCTGAACCTCAAACCGCTTCAGAAGGTCCTGGATACGGGGATCGCCGCAACCGCCGGCCTTGAGCACGCCGTCGATCTGCTGGGCCACGGTGTTGTTGCTGGTCCGGAAGGTTTCGTACACCTGCTGGTCGGACATGCCCGGATTCCTCTTTCTAATTTCTTCGGCAGCCCGCAGGGTCACCACCTGGAAATTGGCGAGGAATTTGGAATGGGTGGATTGATCGGGCTTGCCGCACTTGCTCACCGCATAGCTGGCCTGGAGAAACTGGTCCATGGTCTGGATGATGTCCGGCTTCTGTTGCGCCAGTGCGGAAGGAGCAGCGACCAGCGCCCCGATGATCGGAAGACAGAATTGAAGTGCTTTGCCCATGGGTGCTCCAGAATTATTAGGGTGGCAAAGCACGAATTATGCATTCGGGGTCGCCCCCCTACAAGGAAAGCGGCCGGGACAGCAGCTCTCACCGCCGGACCGGGAGAGCATCTACAATCCCGGCGAATCCCGCGACTTCCGTGGGTGACCGAACTCTCGAAGGACACTATGGCCAAGCAATTCAAGCAACTGTTGATCGCCGTTCTGGCGGTCCACTGGGTCGGCGGCGCGGTCGCTGACGAACACGGGCATATGCACCATGCCTTCCCCAAGGATATCGATGCCTTCCATGCCGTGCTGGCGCCGGTGTGGCACGCCCGCCCGGGGCAGGAGCGCTCCCGGGACGCCTGCGGCAAGGCCGACCAGATGGAAAGCCTGGCGAATGACATCCGGTCCCGGGATGCCTCCGCCCTGGTCGCCTCGGTGGCCGTCCTGAAACAGCAGTGCCAGGCCAAGCCCGGTGAGATCGACGGCGCCCTCCATGATGTCCATGAGGCCTTCCATCGCCTCATCGACGTGAGGCCGGGCCGGTAATCCCGCCGCGTCAGAAGGTAATCGGCACCCGGATCGACAGAGTCATGTCCGGCGTATCCCGTGTAATCCCCGCCCCCAGCGAGACGTTCAGCGACGCATTCGGGCTGAAACGGTAGGAATAGCCGATGAGCAGCGTCCCCAGTTCCGTCCGCACCGAATTCACCGCCGCCGAGCCGTTCTGCCTGGTCTTGCCCACCGAGGCGTGGTCGTAGCCGATGCTGAAGGAAGAGCGGTCGTTGAGGGAAAGGCCCATGCCGAAATTGAAGCCGATCACGTCCCCCGGCTTGATTTCCCCGACCGGGATGCGGCCCGTATCGGTGTTGAGGGACAAATTGGACCGCTTGAAGTTGTACTGGTAGCTGATGCCACCGAAGAAGACCACCGGGTCGGTGGGATAGAGCACGGTGAGCCCCGGCTGCAGGGTGTAGAAGCCGGAGCCGGTGGGCAGTTCCTTCTGCAGTTCCCGCTGGGCCAGGTTGGAATTGGCCACGGTCATGACCTCGAAGGGGTCCTTGCCGGTGCGGCTCTTGAAGCGCAGGGTGCCCACGTAGTACGGCTTGTCCAGGCCGCCGTCGTTGAGTTGGTAGCGGCCCGTCACCTCGAAATCGCCGATGCCGCTGCCGGTGCTCTCCAGCAGGGAGTCCTGGGCGGCGCCGATGTTGTAGGGCCGGGAGATGACCGAATCGGAGCGGTAGACGTAGGGCAGCTTGGCCTCGATCTCCAGGCGGTTGGTGAGGCCGTAGCGGCCGGTCAAGCTGGCGGTGAAGGTATTGCGCTTCACCTCCCGCACGTCGATGAGGCCGATGGTGAGGGCGGGGATGATGGTGTAGCCCACCAGGGAGATGCGGTTGCTGGAGGAATAGCCGTATTGCAGCCCCGGCTCCACCACCAGCTTGCCCGGCGGGGTGAGGATGCCGGGCTGCTCGAAAATCTGGGCGACGGCGGTGGTCTTGTTGTCCTGGACCGGCCGATCCGACGACGAGCCTCCCGCCGCCGTGCCGCCGGCCTGGGCCACCTGGACGGGGGCCGGGTTCCCTGTGCCGGCCGGGGCCGGCGTCCCGGTGCCGCCCCGGGTGCGGGAAAGCACCTCGATGCCCAGGGCCTGGCTGATTTCCGCCAGCTTGGCCTCTTCCTCCGCCATCTTCTGGCGCAAGGCTTCCAGCCGTTTGGTCTGCTCGATGATCTGGCTGCGCAGGTCGTTTTCCTGCTCGGGGGTGAGGGTCGCCGCCTGGGCAGTGCCGCCGAAAGCCACGGCCAGGGCGCTGGCGATGCCGGCCCTGGCCAGGGAAAATCCTTTCCGTCTTCCGTATTTCATTGCCTTTCCTGTTCCGCGCCTGGGGATGGAGGATTCTGGCGCGGTGCCGGAAAAGGCTTAATTAGTTGCCCAATGCATTTGCCCCCGTCCTCAGTCTGTAAAGGCTCGGGGGCGGCGCCTAATCCGTCCCGCCGGCCAGGCGCAGGGGTTCCGGCGCCTCGGTTTCGGCCACGCCGGGGGCGGCCCGCAGGTCCTTGCCGAGCACTACCCGCACCTGGATGTCCTGGCGCAGGCTGGCGCTGGGAGAAAGGACGCCCTTACCCGCCAGGGCGGTGCGCAGGCCTTCCGCCTGTTGCTGGTAGCCGGGCCGGAACTGGATCTGGGTCTGGCCCTGGACGAAGGGTTTCTGGTTGGTCAGGCGGACCCGGCTGTAGCCCATTTCCTTGAAGTAGGCCGACGTCTGCTTGGCCATGCCCGGCACGCCGTTGCCATTGGCCACCTCCAGGCTGGCCGGCAGGGGCGCCGCCGGAGCAGTGGGCGCGGCGGAGATGCGGCCATCGTTCCTGGGCGGAGCGGGAAGCCGCAGTTCGATGACATTGGCGGACACCGGGCTGACCTGGAGAGTGGAAGCGACTACCGCCACGCCCGGCGTCTGGGGCTTGGGTGGATCGGCCTTGACCGGCGCGGGGGCCGCCGCCAGGGGGTGGCCCGCCAGCCGGGCCTGGGCGATGCGCAGGTTGTCGGCGGCCCGGGCCTGGTTCGGGTCCAGGCGCAACGCTTCCTCGAAGGCCGTGGCGGCCTCGGTCAGTCGGCCCTGGAGCAGCAGAGCGTAGCCCAGATTGTTGTGGATGTGGGCGGCGCCGGGGGCCAGATTCAGTGCCGTCCGCAACTCGGCCTCGGCCTCGGCTTGGCGGCCCTGGGTGGCGTAGATGACCCCCAGGGCATTGTGGGCCTCGGCGTGGTCCGGCTGGGCAGCCAGGACCTCCTGGTAGGCCTTGATGGCTTCGTCGTAGCGCACCTGGCCCTGATAGTAGCGGCCGAGGGCGTAGTGGGCTTCCCCGTGGCTGGCGCCGTGGCGGGTGGCGGCGACGGGAGTGGCGACGGGGTTCGGGGGCGCCTCGCGGCTCGCCAGGGTGCACCCGGCGGCGGCCAGGACGGCGCCGGCCAGGCTGATGGACAGGACGGTTCTGGACATATTCGCTCTCCTTCGCTTCAACCGTTGAGGACCGGCAGGAAATTGCGGTAGATGGCCAGGAACGGTGGGCCGCCGAGGACCAGCATGAGGGCCGGGAAGATGCAGAGCACCACCGGGAAGACCAGCTTCACCGCCACCTTGGCCGCCGATTCCTCCGCCAGCATGTGGCGGTGAACCCGCAGGGAATCGGCATGGACCCGCAGGGCGTCGGCGATGTTGGTGCCGAAGCGGTCGGCCTGGACCAGCATGGTGACCAGGGAGGCCACGTCCTCCAGGCCGGTGCGCAGGGACAGGTTGCGCAGGGCCTGCTCCCGGGTGGCGCCGACCCGCAGCTCCAGGGTGACCAGGTAGAGCTCGTCGGCCAGCTCCGGGCTGCGCACCCGGATTTCGTCGGCGGCCCGGTTGATGGCGGCGTCCAGGCCGAGGCCCGCCTCCATGCACACCACCAGGAGGTCGGTGGCGTCGGGGAAGGCCTCGAACAGCAGGCGCTGGCGGCGGCGGATCAGGTAGTCCAGGAAGAAGGACGGCAGGATGAAGCCGCCGGTGGCGGCCGCCAGGACGGCCACCACCAGCAGGTTGGCGTCCATGGAGACATCGGCGATCCCCACGTACAGCACCAGCAGCACCGGCATCAGGACGGAGAGGAACACCTTGGCGGCATAGAACACCGCCATGGCGGACCGGTGGCGGAAGCCGGCGTTGAGGAAGCGCAGCCGGAGGCGGGAGTAATCCTCGGGATTGCCCTCCGGCACGACCAGCTTGGCGATGGGCTCGGCGAGTTTCACCACCCTCGCCTGCCAGGCCGTTTCGCCGGAGCCCGGCTCCACCCGCTCCTCGCCCTTGAGGCGCTCGGGGGCCACCCGGGGCCGGAAGAGGACCGCCGACAGGCCCAGGACGCCGCTGGCGACGGCGAGGAAGATCATCGCCAGGTAAAAGATATGCAGGCCGCTCATTTGGAATCTCCTAGACCCTGATCTTGACGATGCGGTACATCCACAGGGCGCCGAGGGCCATGAAGACCAGGGCGCCGATGATCATCCGCATGCCCAGGGGATCGTTCACCAGAAGCATGAGGAAGTCCGGATTGACCACGTTGATGGCCCCCGCCACCACGAAGGGCATGACCCCCAGGATCCACCCGGAAATCCGGCCTTCCGCCGACAGGGCCTTGACCTTCTCGAAGAGCTGGAAGCGCTTGCGCATGAGGGCGGCGAGGCCGTCCAGCAATTCGGTCAGGTTGCCGCCGGTCTCCCGCTGGATGAGGACGGCCACCACGAAGTAGCGCAGGTCCGTGCTGGGCACCCGGCGGGCCAGGTTGTGCATGGCCTCCTGGACCGAGATGCCGAAGGCGATTTCGTCGGAGGTCTTCTTGAACTCGCCGGAAATGGGCTCCCGGCCCTCGTTGGCCACCATCTCCAGGCCGCTGGGGAAGGAATGGCCGGCCCGCATGGAGCGGGAGATGAGGTCCAGGGCCTCGGGCAGCTGCAGCTCGAATTTATGCAGCCGCCGGCTGCGCTTCACCATCAGCATGATCCAGGGGACAAAGGCGAAGATGACCATGAACAGGGGCGCCAGGGCCGAGGGCAGCTTGAGGAGCGGCGGCACCAGGAGGCCGGCCACCGCCATGGCGATGCAGGAGCCGAGGAACATGGCCACCGTCATTTCCGAACCGGCCTGCTGGAGCAGCCGGTCCAGGGCATGGGAGCGGGGAATCTGCATGAGGAAGCGGTCCACCGCCGGCAGCTCCGACAGCACCCGCTTCCTGAGAAGCAGGGTCTCGGCGCTGCTGCCGCCGCCGGCCGAAACGGTGCGCAACCGCTGCTCGATGCGCTTGGCGTGGGGGCCCCGGTAGGTTTCCCAGACGAAGTACAGCCCATCCAGGGCCAGCACCACGGCCAGGAAGCCGCAGACCACGAAGACGTAGTAGAGGATATCCATGGCCTCACCTCACTCGTAGCGCTTGCCGGGGTCGAACATGGCGTCGCTCAGGGTCACCCCGGCCATGCGCAGGCGGTCGATGAACTTGGGCCGGATGCCGGTGGCCTGGAAGTGGCCGAGCACGGTGCCGTCCCCCGCCACCCCCGTCTGCCGGAAGGTGAAGATTTCCTGCATGGTGACGATGTCCCCTTCCATGCCGGTGATCTCCTGGATGCTGACCATCTTGCGCTTGCCGTCGGAAAGCCGGGCGATCTGGACGATGGCGGTGAGGGCCGAGCTGATCTGGTGGCGCATGGCCTTGGGAGGCAGGGACATGCCGGCCATGGCCATCATGTTCTCCAGGCGGGTCAGGGCGTCCCGGGGAGTGTTGGCGTGGATGGTGGCCATGGAGCCGTCGTGGCCGGTATTCATGGCCTGGAGCATGTCCATGACCTCGGCGCCGCGGATTTCGCCCAGGATGATGCGATCGGGGCGCATGCGCAGGGAGTTGCGGACCAGGGCCCGCTGGGTCACCTCCCCCTTGCCTTCGATATTGGGCGGCCGGGTTTCCAGGCGGGCCACGTGGGGCTGCTGGAGCTGGAGTTCGGCGGCATCCTCGATGGTGACGATGCGCTCGTTGTGGCTGATGTAGCCGGACAGGATATTGAGCATGGTGGTCTTGCCGGTGCCGGTGCCGCCGGACACCAGGACATTGAGCCGGGCCCGCACCAGGCCGGCCACCAGCTCGGCCATCTCGGGGGTGAGGCTCTTCTTCTTGAGGAGATCCTCCATCTTCAGGGGCACCACGGCGAAGCGCCGGATGGACAGCAGCGGCCCATCCAGGGCGAGCGGCGGGATGATGGCATTGACCCGGGAGCCGTCCGGCAGGCGGGCGTCCACCATGGGGCTCAGCTCATCCACCCGGCGGCCGACCCGGGAGACGATCTTGTCGATGATCTTCATGAGGTGCTCGTTGCTGGCGAAGCGGATGTCGCACTTCTCCAGCCGGCCGAAGCGTTCCACGTAGATCTGGTTGGCGCCGTTCACCAGGATGTCCGAGACCGTGGGGTCGGCCAGCAGAGGCTCCAGGGGACCGAGGCCCAGCACCTCGTGCTGGATATCCTGGACCATCTGCTTGCGCTCGGCGGCGTTGAGGGCCACGTCCTCCTCGGCCAGGAGGCGCTCCACCAGCACCTTCACCTCCTCCCGCAGCTTGTTGGGCGGCAGGTTGGACATCACCTCCAGGTCCACCCGCTCCAGGAGCTTCCGGTGGATCATGGTCTTGGTCTGCTGGAACAGGTTGCTGTCCACCACATCCTGGGCCTGGGGCGCATGCACCGGGTTGGGCAGGATGGACGGCTCGGACCGGATCCCTTCGAGTCTTTCCCTAATCGACATCTTTTTTCTCCTTGGACGTGCCGGATAATCAGGCGGCCTTCTTGAACAGGCGGCTCAGCCAACCCCCAACCGGGGTGCCGGAGCGCTGCTCCATCTGGTGGGCGATATCCACCAGGGTCTTGGAAACCCGGTCGCTGGCATCCAGGCGGATGATGGGCGTGCCCTGGTTGATGGAGGCCGCCACGGCGTTGAAACTGTTGGGGACGGTGTAGGCCACCGACAGGCCCAGGGTCCCCTCCAGGTCCGAGAGGCCGATGTCGCCGCCCTTCTGGTAGCGGTTCACCACCAGCCGCACCTTGTCCCGGGGGTAGCCCAGGGAGTCGAACACCGCCAGGAGGCGCTTGGCGTCCCGGATGAAGGGCAGGGTCAGCTGGGTGACCAGCATGATGGTGTCGGCGCAGTCCAGGGCCCGGAGGGAAACGGGGGTGAGGTTGCGCTCGATATCCACTACCACGTAGTCGAAGCGGCTCTTGGCCACCTCCAGCATGCGCTGCACGGATTCCGGCCGCACGGCCACGGCGCCGTCCGGGGATTCCGGCGAGGGCAGGACGCCGAAATCCGGGGTCACGTGGATCATGCTGGACATGAGGAATTCCCCGTCCAGGCGCTGGATGCTGTGGGCCACATCGGCCACCGTGGCGTTGCCGGAGCCGTCCGAGACGTGCAGGGCGGCGTCGCCGAACTGGAGGTTCAGGTCCAGCAGGGCCACCTGCCGGCCGCCCTGGGCCAGGGCGTAGGCCCGGTTGGCGGCCAGGAAGGTGGAGCCGCTGCCCCCCTTGCTGGGCTGGAAGACAATGACCTTGCCCTGGCGCTGGGCGGCCGGCGCCATCCGCTGCCGCAGGCGATGGATGA
>JBLNBI010000004.1:0-5468 GCA_050259815.1 Actinomycetota bacterium
CGTCCACCGCCCGCTCGGCGATCCAGCGCAGGGTCGGGGCGGTCTCGGAGGACTTGTTCTCCATGCCGATGAACCACTGGGTAGTGGCGCGGAAGATGATCGGGGTCTTGTGGCGCCAGCAGTGGGGATAGCTGTGCTGGATCTTCTCGGCTTTCAACAGGCGGCCAAGGGATTCCAGTTCCTGGAGCACCAGGGGGTTGGCTTCCCACACGGACTTGCCCGCCAGCTCGCCCACGGACAGGGCCGGGGTGCTGGCCAGGAACTTGCCGTCGTTGCCCACCGGGTTGTTCACGGGCAGGCCATAGACCTTGCCGATGGCGTAGTCGTCGGCACCATGGGCGGGGGCGGTGTGCACCAGGCCGGTACCGGCATCCACGGTCACGTGGCTGCCGCAGATGATGGCCACGTCCCGGGGCTGGAAGGGATGGCGCAGCAGGACCTGGTCCAGCTTCTTGCCTTCGCAGGAACCGATGACTTGGCCTTCCAGGCCGTAGCGCTTCAGGCAGGCCTCGGCCAGCTCGCGCACCAGGACGAGGGAGCCCTTCGGGGTGTCGATGAGGTCGTAGGTCAGGTCCGGATGGACGCTCACCGCCTCGTTGGCCGGCAGGGTCCAGGGGGTGGTGGTCCAGATGACGGCGAAAGCCGGCGCCCGCAGGTGGGTGAGGCCGAAGGCGTGGGCCAGCTTCTCGGCATGGTTCTCATGGACCGGGAAGGCCACGTCGATGGCGGGCGAGGTCTTGTCCTCGTATTCCACCTCGGCCTCGGCCAGGGCGGAACCGCAGTCCAGGCACCAGTTCACCGGTTTCAGGCCCTGGTATAGATAGCCCTGCTCCAGAATCTTGCCCAGGGCGCGGATTTCGTCGGCCTCGGCCCGGAAGCTCATGGTCAGGTAGGGATTGTCCCACTCGCCCAGGACGCCCAGGCGGATGAAGTCCTTCTTCTGACGCTCAACCTGTTCGGCGGCATAGGCGCGGCAGAGCTCGCGCACCTTGTCGGCGGGGATGTTCTTGCCGTGCTGCTTCTCGATCTGATGCTCGATGGGGAGGCCGTGGCAGTCCCAGCCCGGCACGTAGGGGGCATCGAAGCCGGACAGGGTACGGGAACGGACGATGATGTCCTTGAGGATCTTGTTCACCGCATGGCCGATGTGAATGTCGCCGTTGGCGTACGGAGGGCCGTCGTGGAGGGTGAAGCGGGGGCGGCCCTTGCAGGCTTCGCGGATGCGCTGGTAGAGCTTCTTCTCCTGCCATTCCTTGACCCACAGGGGCTCGCGCTTGGGCAGGTCGCCCCGCATCGGGAAGGGAGTATCGGGCAGATTGAGGGTGTCTTTGTAGTCAGCCATGGTTATTCACCGCTTGAAATAGGCCCGGGCCGCCTGCGCGTCCTGCGCAATCTGGGCCTTGAGGGCGTCGAAACTGGAAAACTTCTGCTCGTCCCGCAGCTTGTGGACGAAGCGAACGGAGAGGTGGGCGCCGTAGATGTCCCGATCGAAGTCGAAAAGATGCACTTCCAGGAGAGGCCGGGAGCCTCCCAGGGTCGGCCGGACGCCCAGGTTGGCGACTCCCGGCAGGGGCTTGTCGCCGAGCCCCCCCACTTCCACGGCAAAGACGCCGGTCATGGGCAGGGGATTGTGCTTGATGCGGATATTGGCCGTGCAGAAGCCGATCTGGCGGCCGATCTTGTCCCCGTGGACCACCCGGCCGTCGATGACGTAGGGGCGCCCCAGGAAACGGGCTGCCCGTTCCATATCGCCGCCCGCCAGGGCATCCCGGACGCCGGAACTGGACACCCGCTCGCCATCCACAATGACGCTGTCCATGGCTTCGACGGTAAAGCCGTGGCGTTGCCCCTCCGCCGTCAGCAATTCCAGATCCCCCCTGCGGCCCTTGCCGAAGCGGAAATCGTCGCCGATGAGGACATGGCGGACCTGGAGCCCGCGCACCAGGACTTCCCCGACGAACTGCTCGGCCGACAGGGCCGCGAAACCGGCATTGAAGTGGCAGACCATGGCCTGCTCGGCACCGCAATCGGCAAGGAGTTCGAGCTTTTCCCGCAGGGTGGTGAGACGGGCGGGCGCCGATTCGGGAGAGAAGAATTCCCGTGGATGAGGCTCGAAGGTCAGCACCGTCGGCACCGCGGCAAGCCGCCGCGCAGCTTCCACCAAACGGCGGACAAGCGCTACGTGACCCAGATGCACGCCGTCGAAATTGCCGATGGCGAGCACGGTCGGAGCCGGAACCGGACGGGAGTGACCGCGAAAAACCCGCATGGGTCGCCTGTAAAAAATGTTGAATTATAACGGTGTCTCGGCCACCACGCTTGGGCGGGCCTCGAATCCGGTTACCACGCAAGACAGCAACGGGGGCTATAATCCCCGGCGGCGCACCAGGACCCCCCCTCCCATCACTCCCGATATCCCCATGCTGCGGTTGACCAGCCACATCGTTCGTACCTCCGCATTGCGGGACAGAACGGAGATCAACGCTGCCTTGGTGGAAGCGATGCAGGACCTGTTCCAGCCCTCGGCCCTGACCATCTACCGCTGTTTCGCCAGCGAAAAAAAGACCATTGCCTTCAACTGTGCCGGCCTGGGTCCCGGCGGCCCCTATTCCCGCAACGCCTACCTTCCCCAGCGCCGCCATTGCCGCCCCGTCGGCCAGGATGCCCTGCTGAGGCGCTGCTGGAAGGAAAAGTCCATCGTCCTGGACGTTCTGCCGAACGGCGCTAATCGCCTGGTCTTCCCGGTCACTCAGCACGAGCACCTGCTCTACCTGATCGACATCACCGTGCCCGATGACTTCCCCCCGGACCAGCGGCTGCTGCTGATGGGCCTGGTGGAATACTTCGGTAACCACATCGCCCTGCTCGACTACGCCGAGACCGACACCCTTACCAGCCTGTCCAACCGGAAGACCTTCGACAAGCACCTGTTCGACCTTCTCGGCCAGGCGGCGGTGGATGACCGCAGCGCCCCCGACTCCGCGCCCGCCCGCCGCCATGGCGAGGGCAGCAACGCCCACCACTGGCTGGCCGTTTGCGACATCGACCACTTCAAGAGCATCAACGACGAGCACGGCCACCTGATCGGCGACGAGGTACTGGTGCTCCTATCCCAGATCATGCGGGAATCCTTCCGCTTCGACGACCAGCTCTTCCGTTTCGGGGGCGAGGAATTCGTCATCGTTCTCCAGCCGGCCAGCCGCAGTAGCGCCTTCGAAGCCCTGGAGCGTTTCCGCCAGACCATCGAATCAAGGGTTTTCAGCCAGATCGGCCACATCACGGTGAGCATCGGCTTCAGCCAGTTGCTGCCCCAGGACACGCCGTCGGACGTCATCGACCGGGCCGACGAAGCCCTCTACTACGTCAAGCAGAATGGGAGAAACCAGGTGGCCTCCTACGAGGTTCTGGTGGAAACCGGCCTGATGCAGCCCAAGCCCATCCACAAGGGCGAGATCGAGCTTTTCTAGTCGAGCTTGGCCAGCTTCGCCTTGGGGGCCGGCGGATTCTTGGCGAAGTACTGGCGAATGCCGCGCACGATGGCATCCGCCAGCTTATCCTGGTAAGCGTCGTCGGTCAGGCGGCGCTCTTCCTCCGGATTGGAGATGAAGGCCGTCTCGATGAGGATGGACGGAATGTCCGGCGCCTTGAGAACTGCGAAGCCGGCCTGTTCGACGCTGGCCTTGTGCAGGGTGTTGATGCCACCCAGTTCCCCCAGCACGTACTTGCCGAGTTTCAGGCTGTCGTTGATGGTGGCCGTCTGGGAGAGATCCAGCAGGGTCCGGGCCAGAAAGGGATCCTTGATGTCCAGATTGACGCCCCCCACCAGATCCGCCTCGTTTTCCTTCTGGGCCAGCCAGCGGGCCGCCGAACTGGAAGCCCCGCGCTCCGACAGCACGAATACCGAGGACCCCCGGGCGTCAGGCTTGATCCAGGCGTCGGCATGGATGGAAACGAAAAGGTCGGCCTGGATGCGCCGCGCCTTCTGCACCCGCATATGGAGCGGCACGAAGAAATCCGAATCCCGGGTCAGCACCGCCCGCATGTTCGGCTCGGCATCCAGTTTGGCCTTGACCCGCTGGGCCACGGCCAGGGTCACCATCTTTTCCTGGGCGCCCCCCTTGCCGATGGCTCCCGGATCCTCGCCGCCGTGACCAGGGTCAAGGGTGATGGTCACCAGCCGATCCACCACGGGCTTGCCGGATTTCTTTGCGGTCTTGACCTCCGGCGCCTCCGGGGCGGCCTCGGGTTTCCGCTCGACGGACTTCGTCTCCGCCTCGGGCAGCTGCTTCAAGGGCTCGACCGCGTTCTCCTTGCCCTGCAGGAGAGCAAGGAGCGGATCGATCGGCTCCACGGGATAGACATCCAGTACCAGGCGGTGGCCGTACTCCCCCACGGGTTTCAGGTTGAACACCTGGGGATTGATCTTGGTCTTCAATTCCATCACCAGCCGCACGACCCCGGGCTTGAAACGCCCCGCCCGCAAAAGCTTGATGTAGGGATCGTCCGCAGCCACCTTCTTGGCGATGCTGTCCAGGACGCTGTTGAACTCCACCCCCTCGATATCCACCACCAGGCGGTCGGGATTCTCGACGGTGAAGTAATTGAATTTGAGGGGAGCGTCGTGCTCCAGGGTAACCCGGGTATAGTCCGCCGCCGGCCAGATGCGTACCGCCAGGATGGACGGCAGGCGGGCATTCCCCGCCCGGGCGAGGGACGTGACGGAAAGGACTAGGGACGCGCCGGCGAAGTGGAGGAGCCGCCGCCGGGACAGTTGAGGCGTAGGCCCTCTAGCCATGATGCGCCCCCATCGGACTGACCAAGGAATCGGGCCCGGCGGCCATCGCCCGCATGCTCGAGCAGGCAGCGCACATCGGCCGGCGGAACGAAGCCGCCAGCCTTCTCAGGCCACTCGACCAGGCATATTGAAGCGTCGTGAAAATATTCACCCAGGCCAGCATCGAGGAATTCCTCAGGCGACTCAAAACGATAAAAATCAAAGTGATACAAGTATAAACTCGAAACCGCGTAAACTTCAACCAAAGAATAGGTCGGACTCTTCACCGGACCTGCATGTCCTAACGCACGCAACAGGGCCCGGACCAGGGTCGTCTTGCCGGCGCCCAGGTCTCCTTCCAGATAGATCACCATGCCCGGCTTCAAAAGCGGTGCCAGCAATTCCCCCAGACGCTGGGTGGCAGACTCGTCCGGCTGGTCGAAAACGGCGGTAACATCGGATTGATGCAAGATCGGGACTCCACTATCGATTACACGGCCCTGGCGGCACGGATCAAAGACCTCGGCCGGGACATGGGATTCGCGGCCATCGGCGTCGCTCAAGCAGATGTCGGCGCCGCCGCGCCCCGGCTTCAGCAATGGCTGGACCTAGGCAGGCACGGGGACATGGATTATATGGCCCGCCACGCCGCTTTGCGCAGCGATCCCCAGGCCCTCGTACCCGGAACGCTGAC
>JBLNBI010000005.1:0-14436 GCA_050259815.1 Actinomycetota bacterium
ACCCGGGCCAGGATCGGGCCAGCCTGGGCCGGCATCTCCTTAGCGGCGCGGGCTACGAAGAGGGGGGCGGACAGCCGGGAGTCGGCATACCAGCAGACGGCGGCAATGGGATCGAGGGCCGCCAGGGTGGGGCGGATAGCCGGATCGGCGCCGATCAGGGCCTCCACCGGGCCGGCCACCGTCGGCCATTCCACCGGCAGGGCTGCGCACAGGGCGGCACCCAGGGGCAGGGAGCGCCAGATGGCGGCGGCATCGTAGCCGTTGGGCAGGGCGGCGTTGTCCAGGCGCAGGCTGGCCTGCCAGGCGGTGCCGTCGTGGTCGAGGCGTAGGCCGGCCAGGGCGGGCAGGAAGCGGCCGTAGTCCATGGTCAGGGCCTGGCGGCCGATGACGAAGGAGTGGTTGGCCTTCTCGGCATGGGGCAGCAGGGACTGCCAGGGATGGCGGCCGTGGAGCAGGTCGCCCAGGATGGCGGCGCCGTCGGCGGAGGGTTTGCCCTCTTCGTCCAGGACCAGCTGGGGGTTGGAGAGGAAGACCCAGCGGTCGCCAAGGCCGGCGAAGGCCAGGGTCCGGCCGCCGCCCCAATCCAGGGTATAGAGGGCGGTTTCGTCCCGGCCGAAGCTGAACTTGCCGGCCAGCTTGAGCTGCCGGTCGTCCAGGGAAATCTTGGCGAAGGTCTCGGCCAGCTTGCCCAGGGCGCCCCGCTCCAGGGCGGCGACGAAGTGTTCCGGGCGGCCCTTGCCGGAGCGCCAGAAGGCGACCTCGGCGGGCGCCGCCAGCAGGGTGGCGAGGAAACGGTCCTGGAGGTCCAGGTCGTGCTCGTAGGCCAGGCGGCGCAGGGTGCCCTCCAGGGAGAGCCGGGCTTCGTCCTCCTCGTAATGGAATACCAGCTGTTCATCCACCAGCCCGGAAAGGGCGGGGGTGTCGGCGATGTCCTTGGGGAGCCCGGCCAGGTTCTGGGTGGCGAGGAGCATCTCCGGCTTCTTCAGATCCACCTGGAGGCGGGCGACGCCCTTGTATTGGGGCGGCTTATGCCAGTAGCGGTAGGCGGCGTAGCCGATTCCCAGGGAGAGCAGGCCGGCGACGAGGAGGAGGGCGGCGCGGCGGCGCCGGGGAGAAGCCGGGATGGGTGTGTCCATGACGCCAAGCGGATATGCAAATTGGGTGGCGCATTATGCGCCACCCCATTGCGTCAGGGCAAGGCGGGGTGCGGCTCAGGCGAAAATGGTGAGCAGCCAGCGGGTGGCGCCGGCGATGGCCAGGGCCAGGCCCACCGACAGGGCCACCGAGAAGAAGGCTTCCCGCCGGCCCAGGAGTTTCAGCATGACGGCGAAGGTGGACAGGCAGGGGACGTAGAAGGTGAGGAAGACCAGGAAGGTGGCGATCTGGATGCGGTTCAGGATGGGCACGATTTCCGGGGTTCCCAGGGCCTGATAGACCATGACCAGGGACAGCTCCTTCCGCAGCACCCCGAACAGGATGGGCACCCCCAGCTCGGTGGGCAGGCCCAGCCACCAGTGGGTGATGGGCTGGAGCAGGTGGTTGATGACCTCGTCCGCCCCCCAGTGGGAGAGCAGGGCGAGGACCACGCTGCCGGCCACCAGGAGAGGGGTGACGATGGTCAGGATGTCGCTGGTGCGCTCCCAGGTGGTGGCCAGCAATTTGCGCCATTGGGGCAGGGCGTAGTTGGGGATGTCCTGGATGAGGCCGGGGCCGGCAACCGGGTAGCGGTGGGTGAGGAGCTTGCCGGCCACGCCGATGACCAGCAGGGTGAGCATGAACAACCCGAATACGCCGATGCCGCCCAGGTACTTGCCCCCGAGGGCGAGGACGATGGCGGAGCGGGCCGAGCAGGGGACGAAGGTGATGAGGAGCGAGGCCACGATGCGCTCCCGGCCGCTGGCGGCGCTGGCGGTGGCGGAAATGGCGGGGACGTTGCAGCCCAGGCCCAGGAGGAAGGGCACGGCGACGCCGCCGTGCAGGCCGATGTGGTGGAAGCCCCGATCCACCACGAAGGCGACCCGGTGCATGATGCCGGATTCCTCCAGGGCCACCAGGAGCATGACCAGGGGCAGCATGTAGGGGATGACGATGCCCACCAGCCCCACCAGGCCGTCGGCGACGGCCCGCCCGGCGACGCCCAGGGTGGTGGTGGGCTCCCATTCCCCGACCCACGCGGCCAGGGGAGCGGCGGAGAGGCTGTCCAGGAAACTGCTTACCTCGAAGACCACGAACAGCACCAGGGCGAATACCGTGAGGCTGCCCAGGAGGCCCCAGCGGGGGTGGAGGAAGAGGTCGTCCAGCCAGAGCTTCCAGCGTTCCTTGTCGTCCCTTCCCCCGAGTCGGGAGACGGTCTCGAAGAGGAGGGCCGCCCGGTGGTGGCGGTCGGCGTGGAGTTCGTCGGCCAGGGGCCGGGGCAGCTGGCCGGCGGCCGCGGCCCGGGCGGCGTCGATTCGGGCCAGGGCGTCGGGGAAGTGGGCCGCCATTTCCCGGCGGAAATACTCGCTGTCGGCGGCCAGTTGCAGGAGCAGGAGGGAGCGGGGTACCCGGAAGGCGTTTTCGATGGCCGGGTCCGCCAGGACGGCATTGAGGTCCCGCAGGCTGGCGACGATATGGGGGCTGGGCGGCTGGGGCAGGGGGCAGGCCTTGTCGTGGGCGGCCTGGAGGGCGGCGGCAAACAAGGCGGCGATGCCCTTGCCCATGTGGGCCACGGTGGGCACCACCGGCACCCCGAGCTGGTCGCTCAAGGTACGGACATTGATGTAGAGGCCCTTGGCCCGGGCCTCGTCCAGGCGGTTCAGGGCGATGACCAGGGGGCGGCCGAGGAGGCTCAATTCCTGGGCGAGTTCCAGGTTCCGCTCCAGGGTGGTGGCGTCCACCACCTGGATGAGGACGTCGGGCGGGGCGAAGCTCACCCCGGGCTGCTCGCCTTCGTGGCTTGCCACCGCCGGCCAGCGGTCGCCCCAGAGCAGGTACTTGAATACGGCCCGGGCGTCGGCGGCCATGTCGTGGAAGGAAGCCAGGGGCGGCAGGTCCACCAGGGAGGCTTCCTCCATGCCGATCTCAACTCGGCATTCGGCATAGGAAAGCTCGCTGCCCGCCAGCCGGTGCTGGGCGACCTCGGTGCTGGAAGCGGCGTCGAAAACCGTGCTCTTGCCTGTCCGGGGCAGGCCCACCAGGGCGATGCGGGGGCGGGAGGCGCCGCGCAGCAGGGGACCGAGGAGGGGGCGTTCCGGGATGTCGGGCAGTTTGCTCATCAGGCAGGAGGCTGGAAAAAAATGGCCGCATGCGGCGGCCTTGGACTTTACCGGAATTCCGGCATCGCTTCACGATCTGGTTCAGTTCGCCCTTGGCATAACGCTCGGTCATCTGCGCTTGCCATTTCAATAAGAGGCGACAAGAATGGAGTGCAGTAGCGGCCGCGTACCGCATGCCGTCCGCAGGATATGCACTCACCCGGGATGTGGCCGTCATGACCCAATTCTCCATCCGCCAAGCCCTTGTCATCCGCAGCCTCCTGCTGGTGATCCTGGTATTGGCCATTTTTTCCGGCAGCGTCTACATGCTGCTGATGGGGCCAGCCATCGATCGGCTGGCCGAGGCCCAGATGGGCCAATCCGCCGAACAGCTGGAGGCCCGGGTCAGGCGCCTGCTGAAGAGCGTCGAAATCACCCTCAATACCAGCCGCAGCTGGGGCGAACAGGGCGAGATCGACCATGACCAGCTTTTGCGTTTCAACGAGTTCTTTTTTGCGGTCATCGGCAATCACCCGGAAATTTCGTCGGTGATCTTCGCCCACGAGAGCGGACGGGAAATCCTGCTGCTCCAGAGCCCGGACGGCAAGTGGCGGAACCGCATCAGCGACCCGGAGCACTGGGGGCGGCGGACCTACTGGATCAACTGGAGCCAGGATCGCCGCATCGAGTCCGTCGAAATGCGGGAACTCGACTACGATGCCCGGAAACGCCTCTGGTTCAAGGCCGCCATGACGGCGGAACGGGACGGCGAAATCGCCTGGACTGAGCCTTACATCTTCTTCACTACCAAGGAACCGGGCATTACCGCCGCCACCCGCTGGCGGGGTGCGGATGGCAGCCGCTACGTCATGGGGCATGACGTCAAGCTCCTGGACCTGTCCCACTTCACCGTCCAGCAGACCGCCGGGGAAAGCGGCATCGCCGCCATTGTCCAGGACGACGGCAAGGTGCTGGCCGTGCCCCGCCATCCGCGCTTTCAGAGCGACGACGCCATCAAGCAGTCGGTCCTTCAGGCGGCGGACCGTATCGAAGTGCCGGTTCTGGCCGAGGCGGTGGGGCGCTGGCAGGGGGCGGGCAAGTCGGAAAATCGTCTCGACCGGGTCGAGCTGGACGGCGGCGCCTGGGTCAGTCTCTTCCGGCCCATCGCCATCGGCAACCAAAAATTCTGGCTGGCGGCCATGGCCCCCCGCGCCGACTTCATTCCCGGCGGCCTTCGGGAAGCGGTGCTGCTGGTGGTTCTGGCCTTGCTCTCCCTGGCCATTGGCGCCGTGGCGGCCATTCGGGTGGCCGCCCGCTTCAGCCGGCCCCTCGAAAAACTGACGGCGGAAAGCGCCCGCATCGGCCGCCTGGATCTGGCCGCGCCGGTGTCCGTGGATGCCCCCTGGCGCGAACTCCGCGAACTCGCGACTGCCCAGGAGGCCATGCGGGAGGAACTGGTGTGGAAGACCTGGGAACTGGAGGATGCCAACGATACCCTCGAAGCCCGGGTGGTGGAGCGTACCGAGGCCCTGGAGAAGGCGCGGGCCGAAGCGGAGTGGTTGGGCCGCTTGCTGACGGACATGGCGGACTCGCTGCCCTGTGCCGTCTTCCGCTACGAGGTGGAAGCCGGCGGCCGGGGGGCCTTCCGTTTCATCAGTGCCAAGGCGCGGGATATCTGGGGCTACAGCCACGAGGAATTGCTGGCCGACCCGGATTTGCGCTGGTCCAGCGTGCATCCGGATGATCGGGAAGGTTTCCGGGCCAGGATCGCCCAGGCGATCAGCGAGGGTAGCAATGCGGATGTCGTTTGCCGCGTCGTCGATGGCGCCGGCGAAATCCGCTGGATCGAAACCCGCTCCATGGTCAGCGAGCTGCCGGATGGCATCCTGGCGTGGAACGGCTACTGGCTCGACATCACCCTGCGCAAGCAGCAGGAAGAGGCGCTGTCCCGGGCCAAGGAGGCTGCCGAGTCGGCGGCCCGCATGAAGTCGGATTTCCTTGCCAACATGAGCCACGAGATACGGACGCCGATGAATGCCGTCATCGGCCTTTCCCATCTGCTCCTCAAGTCCGAACTGACGGCGTCCCAGCGCGACTACCTGGGCAAGATCCAGCAGGCCAGCCAGCACCTGCTGTCCATCATCAACGATGTCCTCGACTTCTCGAAAATCGAGGCCGGGCGGATGACGGTCGAGCATGACACCCTCGAACTGGAACGGGTGCTGGAGAATGTCGCCACGCTGATCAGCGACAAGGCCCTGGCCAAGGGGCTGGAACTGGTCTTCGACGTGGCCCCTGATGTACCCCCCTATCTGGTGGGGGATGCCTTGCGACTGGGACAGATTCTCATCAATTACGCCAACAATGCCGTCAAATTCACCGAACGGGGAGAGATCCTGGTGCGGGTGCGCGTTCTGGAGGCGTCGGCGGACCAGGTTCTGCTCAAGTTCTCGGTATCCGATACCGGCATCGGTCTGGACGAGGAAGAGATGGGTCGCCTGTTCCAATCCTTCCAGCAGGCCGACACCTCGACGACCCGCAAGTACGGCGGTACCGGCCTGGGGCTGGCGATCAGCAAGAAGCTGGCGGAAATGATGGATGGCGAGGTGGGGGTCGATAGCGTCCGCGGTCGGGGAAGCACCTTCTGGTTCACCGCCCGGCTCGGCATCGGCACCAGCCTGCCCCGGCGGCGCCCCCTGGCGGCCGACCTGCAAGGCCTGCCCGTGCTGGTGGTGGATGACAATGCCCATGCCCGCAGCGTGTTGGCCGATCTGCTGAACGGCATGGGGTTTGCGGCGGCGGAGGTCGGCGACGGCTATTCCGCCCTGGAGGAAGTGACCAAGGCGGAAGCGGCCGGCAAGCCGTTCGCCGTGCTCTTCCTCGACTGGCAGATGCCGGGCATGGACGGCATCGAAGTGGTTCGGCGCCGGCGCGCCGGAGCCGTGGCCCCACCCCCCCCCCCCAACCTGGGCCCCCCCCATGGCCGCGCAGCTGTGGTGAAACAGGCCGAGGCGGTCGGGTTCGAGGATGTGCTGATCAAGCCGATCAATGCTTCCGTCCTCTTCGACTCCGTGGCCCGCCTGTTCAGCGGCACCGACGAAGGCCCCCGGGTAGCGGCTGTGCCGGCGGTCGATGCCGGCCTGGCGGCGCTGGCCGGGGCCCGCATCCTGCTGGTGGAGGATAACGACGTGAACCAGCTGGTGGCGTCGGAACTCCTGCGCAGCGAAGGCTTTACGGTCGATATCGCCGGCCATGGCGGCCATGCCCTGGAAATGCTCGCCGGCAATGCCTACGACCTGGTCCTCATGGACATGCAGATGCCGGTGATGGACGGCTTGGCCGCTACCCGGGCCATTCGCGCCCGGGAAGAATGGCGATCCCTGCCGGTGGTGGCCATGACCGCCAATGCCATGAGTGGCGACCGGGATCGCTGCCTGTCAGCCGGCATGAACGACCATGTCGCCAAGCCCATCGAGCCCTCGGAACTGTGGGAAGCCCTGCGTAAATGGATCCGGCCCCGGCCCGGACTGGGAGGCGCCGCCAAGCCGTCGGGGCCTGCTTCGGCCATCGGCGTGGCGGCAGCCCTGGCCGGGGTGCCCGGCCTGGATGTGGCGAGCGGCCTGAAGCGGGTCCTGGGGAAGGAGGCCAGTTATGTGTCCATCCTGGAGAAATTCGTCGCCGGCCAAAGGGCAACTGCCCAGGCCATCCGCGACGCCCTGGGCGCCGATGACCGGGCAACGGCGGAAGGCCTTGCCCATAGCGTCCGGGGAGGCGCCGGCAATATCGGCGCCGTCCGCGTCGCAGCCTTGGCCGGCGAGTTGGAGAGCGCCCTGCGGGTCGGGACGGCGCGGGAGTCCGTCGATCCCCTGGTCGATGCCCTGGCCGGGGCGCTGGCCGATCTCGTCGCCGTCCTGGAGAGCCGCCTGCCGGCGCTGGTGGCCGGTGCCGAAGCCCAGGGGGGCGACGACCTGCCGGAGCTGGGCGACCGGGTCATCTCCCGGCTGCGTTCCTTGCTCGCCGATGACAACTCCGAAGCTGCCGACCTCTTCGCTGCCAACCGCGGCTTGCTGAAATCCGTGCTGGGCAGCCGTTACGGAGAAGTCGAGGGGGCCATCGGCGCTTTCGATTTCGAGACCGCACTGGCCGGACTGCAGGCCGACAAACAAGGGAGCTGATCCATGGACAACGTGCTGGATTTCACGGACAGGGCCACCGTACTGGTGGTGGACGATACCCCCGAGAATCTTTCCCTCATGTCGGCCTTGCTGAGGGACAGCTATAAGGTGAAGGTGGCCAACAACGGCGAAAAGGCGCTGCGTATTGCAGCCGGGGAGGGGGCGCCCGATCTCATACTCCTCGACATCATGATGCCGGGCATGGACGGCTACGCGGTTTGCCGCCACCTCAAGGCGGACCCTGCCACCTGCAATATCCCGGTGATCTTCCTGACCGCCCGTGCGGCCAGCGAGGACGAGGAAGCCGGGTTGGCCCTGGGAGCGGTCGACTACATCACCAAGCCGATCAGTCCCGCCATCACCTTGGCCCGGGTCAAGGCCCATCTGCAATTGAAGGCCAGCGCGGACTTCCTGCGGGACCAGAATGCCTATCTGGAACGGGAGGTGGCTCGCCGGACCCGGGAGGTCCAGGCGATCCAGGATGTCACCATCCTGGCCATGGCCTCCCTGGCCGAAACCCGGGACAACGAAACCGGCAACCATATCCGCCGCACCCAGTTCTACGTCCGCGCCTTGGCCGAGAAACTGAAGGACCACCCCCGTTTTTCCGCCTATCTGACCCCCAGCCGCATCGGCCTTCTTTTCAAGTCGGCGCCGCTCCACGACATCGGCAAGGTCGGCATTCCCGATCGCATCCTGTTGAAGCCCGGGCGTTTCGAGCCCGAGGAATTCGAGATCATGAAGACCCATACCACCATCGGCCGGGCCGCCATCGAGCATGCCGAGGCGCAGCTCGGCATGGAGGTGGATTCCCTCGTCTGCGCCAAGGAAATCGCCTACAGCCACCAGGAAAAATGGGATGGATCAGGCTATCCGGAAGGGCTGGCCGGCGATGCCATTCCCATCTCGGCACGCCTGATGGCGCTGGCCGATGTCTACGATGCCCTGATCAGCCGGCGGGTCTATAAGGAGCCTATGCCCCATGCCGAGGCTGTCGCCATCATCGCCGAAGGTCGCGGCCGGCATTTCGATCCCGACATGGTGGATGCCTTCCTCGAAATTGCCGGTGAATTTTGGGAAATCGCCGAGCGCTTCGTCGATACCGATGCTGACCTCACGAGGAAAAGGTATTAAGTTGGAAACAAAGGCGATTGAGTCCGCAGCACGATCCAGAGGGATTCCATGATTGACTTGAGAAAACGGCAAACGGTCCTGGTGGCCGACGATATGCCGGAAAATATCGAATTGTTGCGCTCCATCCTGGCGCCCGACTATGTGGTCAAGGTTGCCAACAACGGCCACAAGGTGCTCCAGATCGTCTATTCCGAGTCGCCGCCGGATATCATCCTGCTCGACATCATGATGCCCGGGCTGTCGGGGCATGAGGTTTGCCGTCGCCTCAAGGCCAATCCGGACCGGCGCAAGATTCCGGTGATCTTCGTCACCTCCATGGATGCCATGGAGGACGAGCGCCTGGGTTTTGAAATCGGCGCGGTGGACTACATCACCAAACCGATCAGCCCGGCCATCGTCCAGGCCCGGGTGCGGACCCATCTGGCCCTCTACGATCAAACCCGGGAACTGGAGCGCATGGTGGACCAGCGGACTCGGGAACTCCTGGGTTCCCGGGGGCAGATCATCCGCCGCCTGGGGCGGGCCGCCGAGTTCAAGGACAATGAAACCGGCAACCACGTCGTCCGCATGAGCCACTATGCCCGTCTCATCGGGGCGGCGGCCGGGCTCGGCGAGGCCGCCCAGGGCATCCTCTTCGACACGGCGCCGATGCACGATGTCGGCAAGCTCGGGATTCCCGACCGCATTCTCCAGAAGCCCGGCAAGCTGGACGCCGACGAGTGGTCCATCATGCGCCAGCATCCGGTCATGGGGGCGGAGATCATCGGCGATCACGACGACGACCTCCTCGGTACGGCCCGCACCATCGCCCTCACCCACCACGAAAAGTGGGACGGCAGCGGCTACCCGGCGGGCCTTGCCGGCGAGGACATTCCCTTCGTCGGCCGGGTGGTGGCGGTGGCCGACGTGCTCGATGCCCTGCTGTCCCGGCGGCCCTACAAGCCGGCCTATTCCCTGGAAAAAACCATGGAGTTCATGAACGCCCAGGCCGGCCAGCATTTCGACCCGGACCTGATCAAGGCGCTACGCTCGGTGTTGCCGGAAATCGTCAAGGTGAAGGATGCCCTCGCCGACGAACTGGGGGCGCTGACCGATCTCGAGGTGGAATGAAAAAGGCCGCCCGCAGGCGGCCTCGGATACGGCGATGAACCGGATTACTTGACGATCTGGTTCAGTTCGCCCTTGGCATAACGCTCGGCCATCTTCTCCAGGGGCATGGGCTTGATCTGGCTGGCGCGGCCGGCGCAGCCGAAGGCTTCGTAGCGGGCAACGCAGATCTTCTTGGCGGCTTCCCGGGCGGGCTTCAGATAGTCGCGGGGGTCGAACTTGGAGGGGTTCTCGGCGAAGTAGCGGCGGATGGCGCCGGTCATGGCCAGGCGGATGTCGGTGTCGATATTCACCTTGCGCACGCCGTGCTTGATGCCCTTGACGATCTCTTCCACGGGCACGCCGTAGGTTTCCTTCATGTCGCCGCCGAATTCGCGGATCTCGGCCAGCAGCTCTTGCGGCACGGAAGAGGAACCGTGCATCACCAGATGGGTGTTGGGGATGCGGGCATGGATCTCGGCGATGCGGTCGATGGCCAGGATGTCGCCGGTGGGCTTCTTGGTGAACTTGTAGGCACCGTGGCTGGTGCCGATGGCGATGGCCAGGGCATCGCACTGGGTCTGCTTGACGAAGTCGGCGGCCTGTTCCACGTCGGTCAGGAGCTGCTCGCGGGTCATGGTGCCTTCGGCGCCGTGGCCGTCTTCCTTGTCGCCCTTCATGGTTTCCAGGGAGCCGAGAACGCCCAGTTCAGCCTCGACGGAGACGCCGATGGCGTGGGAGAACTTGACCACTTCCTTGGAGACTTCCACGTTGTACTCGTAGGAGGCGACGGTCTTGCCGTCGGCCTGCAGGGAGCCGTCCATCATCACGGAGGTGAAGCCGGACTTGATGGCGGCCATGCAGACGGCCGGGCTCTGGCCATGGTCCTGGTGCATGACGATGGGGATGTGGGGGTAGGCTTCCAGGGCTGCCAGGATCTGGTGGCGCAGGAAGGGCTCGCCGGCGTACTTACGGGCACCGGCGGAGGCCTGCATGATCACCGGGGCGTCGATCTGGTTGGCGGCCTCCATGATGGCCCAGACCTGTTCCATGTTGTTGACGTTGAAGGCGGGCAGACCGTAGCCGTTTTCGGCGGCGTGGTCGAGCAGTTGGCGCATGGAAACGAGAGGCATGAAAGTCTCCTTGGTTAAAAGTGTCAGGATGCCGGGTTCTGGTTCTTAGGTTCGGGATGTTCCCCGACCCGGACGATTTTCAGGGTATTGGTGCCGCCGGCTGCACCGATGGGTTCACCGATGGTGAGGACGATGAGGTCGCCGGCTTCGACCACACCTTGTTCGATAAGCAGTTGTTCGGCTTCCCACAGCAGACGGTCCCGATCCTTGTGGATCTGGGTCATGAGGAGGGGGAAGACGTCCCGGTAGAGGCTCATCTTGTAGCGGGAGCTGACTTCCGGGGTCAGGGCGTAGATGGGCACGCCGGAATTGAGGCGGCTCATCCACAGGGCGGTGGACCCGGATTGGGTCAGGGCCGCGATGGCCTTCACCTTGAGGTGATTGGCGGTCCAGATGGCGGCCATGGCGATGGACTGGTCGATGCGGGTGAAGACCCGGTCGAGGAAATCCCGCTCCAGGTTCACCTCGGCCGATTTCTCGGCCTCCAGGCAGACCCGGGCCATGGCCTCGACGGTATCCACCGGGTAGCGCCCGGAGGCGGTCTCGGCGGAGAGCATGACGGCGTCGGTGCCGTCCAGCACGGCGTTGGCCACGTCGGACACTTCCGCCCGGGTCGGGACCGGGCTGGAGATCATGGATTCCATCATCTGGGTGGCGGTGATGGTGAGCTTGTTGTGCTCCCGGGCCATCCGGATCATCTTCTTCTGGAGGGCGGGGACGGCGGCGTCGCCCACCTCAACGGCCAGGTCGCCCCGGGCGACCATGATGCCGTCGGAGGCTTCCAGGATATCCGGCAGCTCGCCGATGGCCTCGGCCCGCTCGATCTTGGCGATCAAGAGCGCGTTGGAGCCGGCGCGGTTGAGGAGCTTCCGGGCCTGGCGCATGTCGTCGCCGCTCTTGGGGAAGGACACAGCCACGAAATCGACGCCGATGTCGGCGGCGGTGCGGATGTCCTGGCGGTCCTTGCTGGTGAGCGCGGGAGCCGTGAGGCCGCCGCCCTGGCGGTTGATGCCCTTGTTGTTGGACAGGGCGCCGCCCACCCGGACGGTGGTGACGATTTCCTGGCCCAGGACTTCATTGACGTCCAGGACGATGCGGCCGTCGTCCAGGAGCAGGACGGCGCCCGGCTCCACGTCGTCGATCAGCTCGGGATAATCAAGGCCCACCCGCTCCTGGCTGCCCTGCTTGCAGGTGATGTCCAGGACGAAGCGCTCGCCGGGGGCGAGTTCGATCTTGCCGTGCTCGAACTTGCCCACCCGGATCTTGGGGCCCTGGAGGTCGGCCATGATGCCGACCGTGGTCCCCATCTCGTGGGTGATCCGGCGCAGGAGCTCGACCCGGGCCCGGTGGTCGTCGGCGGTACCGTGGGAGAAGTTGAGGCGGACGATATTGATGCCCGCCTGCACCAGACGGCGCAGCACGGCTTCGTCACTGGAGGCGGGACCCAGGGTGGCGACGATCTTGGTGCTGCGCTGCATAGGCACCCCTCTCTTAGCCGTTGGCCCGTTGTTCGAGAATTTCCACGGCGGGCAGCTTCTTGCCTTCCAGGAATTCCAGGAAGGCGCCGCCGGCGGTGGAGATGTAGTCCACCTTGTCCTGGATGCCGAAGACGTTGATGGCGGACACGGTGTCGCCGCCGCCGGCCAGGGAGAAGGCCTTGGAATTGGCGATGGCGTCGGCCAGGACCTTGGTGCCATTGGCGAAGGCTTCCATCTCGAAAACGCCGACCGGGCCGTTCCAGACCACGGTGCCGGCCTTGGCGATGATGTCGGCCAGGGCCTTGGCGGATTCGGGGCCCACGTCCAGGATCATGTCGTCGTCGGCCACGTCGTCGATCTTCTTGACGGTGGCCTGGGCGGTGGCGGAGAACTCCTTGGCCACGACCACGTCGGTGGGCAGGGGCACGGCGACCTTGGCCATGATGGCCTTGGCCTGGTCGACGAGGTCATGCTCGGCCAGGGACTTGCCGATCTTCTTGCCGGCGGCCAGGAGGAAGGTGTTGGCGATGCCGCCGCCCACCACCAGCTGGTCCACCTTGGCGGACAGGGATTCGAGGACGGTCAGCTTGGTGGAAACCTTGGAGCCGCCGACGATGGCGAGCAGCGGCCGGGCCGGCTGGGCCAGGGCCTTGGTCAGGGCTTCCAGTTCGGAGGCGACGCAGGGGCCGGCGGCGGCGATCTTGGCGTACTTGCCCATGCCGTAGGTGGTGGCTTCGGCCCGGTGGGCGGTGCCGAAGGCGTCATGGACCCACACGTCGCACAGGGCGGCCATCTTCTGGGACAGCTCGTCGTTGGCCTTCTTCTCGCCCTTGTTGCAGCGGGAATTTTCCAGCATCACCACTTCGCCCGGCTTCACGTCGAAACCGCCATCGACCCAGTTCTGGACCAGGCGCACTTCCTTGCCCAGCAGCTCGGACATGCGCTTGGCGACGGGGGCCAGGGAGTCTTCCGGCTTGAACTCGCCCTCGGTGGGGCGGCCCAGGTGGGAGGTGACCATGACCGCGGCGCCCTTGGAGAGCGCGTACTGGATGCCCGGCAGGGCGGCGCGGATGCGGGTGTCGTCGGTGATGGCGAGGTTGTCGTCCTGGGGAACGTTGAGGTCGGCGCGGATGAAGACCCGCTTGCCGGCCACATCCAGATCGGTGAGGCGTTTGAAATTCATGGCGTTATCCGGTGTAAAGGGGGCGAAAGGCGATAAAAAAGGGGCGCTCGTCGCGCCCCTTGCTTCGTCTTCTTACTTGGAGATGACGCGGGCCATTTCCAGAACCTTGCAGGAATAGCCCCATTCGTTGTCGTACCAGGACACGACCTTGACGAAGGTCTTGTCCAGGGCGATGCCGGCTTCGGAGTCGAAGACGGAGGTGCAGGACTCGCCGCGGAAATCGGTGGCGACGACCTTCTCGGCGGTGTAGCCGAGCACGCCCTTCATGGCGCCTTCGGAGGCGGCCTTCATGGCGGCGCAGATTTCCTCGTAGGTGGCTTCCTTGTTGAGTTCCACGGTCAGGTCAACCACGGAGACGTCGGAGGTCGGGACGCGGAAGGCCATGCCGGTGAGCTTCTTGTTCAGCTCGGGGATGACCACGCCGACGGCCTTGGCGGCGCCGGTGGAGGAGGGGATGATGTTTTCCAGGATGCCGCGGCCGCCGCGCCAGTCCTTGTTGGACGGGCCGTCCACGGTCTTCTGGGTGGCGGTGGCGGCGTGCACGGTGGTCATCAGGCCGCGCTTGATGCCCCAGTTGTCGTTCAGCACCTTGGCCACGGGAGCCAGGCAGTTGGTGGTGCAGGAAGCGTTGGAGATGATGTCCTGGCCGGCGTAGGTCTTGTCGTTCACGCCGTAGACGAACATCGGGGTGTCGTCCTTGGACGGGGCGGACATGATGACCTTCTTGGCGCCGGCGGCGATGTGCTTGGCGGCGGTTTCCTTGGTCAGGAAGAGGCCGGTGGATTCCACCACCACGTCGGCGCCCACTTCGTTCCACTTCAGCTCGGCGGGGTCCTTGACAGCGGTCAGGCGGATCTTCTTGCCATTGACGATCAGCGTGTGGCCGTCGACGGCGATCTCGCCCTTGAAGCGGCCGTGCACGCTGTCGTACTGCAGCATGTAGGCGAGGTAGTCGGGCTCGAGCAGGTCGTTGATGGCCACGACCTCGATGTCCTTGAAGTTCTGCACCGCGGC
>JBLNBI010000006.1:0-9017 GCA_050259815.1 Actinomycetota bacterium
CCGTCTGCCGCCGCATCCTGGCCGAGCACCTGGCGGGCGAGCGGGATCGTTACGAGGCGGTCTATCGCATGCGCCACAAGTCCGGCCACTGGGTATGGATTCTTGCCCGGGGCAAGGCCTACGAGTGGGACGCCGATGGCCACCCCCTCAGGATGGCCGGCACCCATACGGATGTCACTGTCCGCCAACTGACCACGGAAGCCCTGCGGCTGCGGGAACGGACCCTCAAGGCCGTCTTGGAGGCGCTGCCCATCGGCGTGTGGATCGCCGATGCGAATGGGCGGATCACCTCGGCCAACCCCGCCGCGCTGGCTATCGGCCCCGGCGTCCGTTACCGGGCGCTGGCCGAAGACGGCAAGCGATCCGAGGATGCCTGGGGCGAAGACGGGCGAACCGTGCCGCCCCATGACTGGGCCCTCGCCCGCGCCATCCAGCGCCGGGAGAAGATCGGCGAGCAGCTGGTGGAGGTGGAATTCGCCGACGGCAGCAAGAAGACCGTCCTCAACTCCGGCGCGCCGATCCTGGACGAGGAAGGGAAGCCCCTCGGCGCCATCGCGGTCAACCAGGACATGACCCAGTGGCTGCAACTGGAGCAGGATCTGTTGCGGCGCACCTACCAGTTGGAGGAAAGCAACCGGGAGCTGGAACAGTTCGCCTACGTCGCCTCCCACGACCTGCAGGAGCCCCTGCGCAAGGTCAGCAGCTTTGCCCAGCTGTTCGCCAAGAAATATGCCGGCCACCTGGATGAGGCCGGCCAGACCTACATCAACTTCATGGTGGATGGGGCCAGCCGCATGCAGATCCTGGTGGACGACCTCCTCCACTATTCCCGCCTGACCCGGGTCGACCAGACCCACCAGGAAGTGGATATGGAAACCGTCCTGGACGGCGTTCTCGCGGATCTCCAACTCTTCATCAAGGAGTCCGGCGCCCGCATCGAGGCCAGCCCTCTGCCCGTCATCCAGGGAGACACCAGCCAGCTTCGCGCCCTGCTCCAGAACCTCGTCAGCAACGCCGTGAAGTACCGTGCTCCGGACAGGAGTCCGGAGGTCCACATAGGGGCCAGCGTCCAGGCTGAGGAGGCAACCTTCTGGGTCAGGGACAACGGTATCGGAATCGACCCGCGTTACTTCGAAAAGATATTCGTCATATTCCAGCGTCTTCACACCCGTACCGAGTACCCCGGCACGGGTATCGGACTCGCCATATGCAAGAAAATTGTGGACAATCACGGCGGTCGCATCTGGGTTGAATCAAGCCCGGGCCAAGGTGCGACATTCTTCTTCACACTGCCAACTGGTGAGGCCCGGAAATGACGAGTTCCATTCAAATTCTGATGGTCGAGGACGATCCTGGAGATGTGTTTCTCATCCGGGAAGCCCTCAAGAGCTCGAACCTGACTTTTACGGTTCACCATGCCGACAATGGCGAAAAGGCCCTGGATTTTCTCCATCGCCGCTCGCCCTTCGAATCGGCCAAACGGCCCGACCTGATCCTTCTCGATCTCAATCTGCCCAGAGTCAATGGCATCGAAGTGCTGAGGGACGTGAAATCCGTCCCGGAGCTCAACAATATCCCGGTCATCGTGCTGACCACATCCAAGAGCGAAGCCGACGCCAATCTGTGCCGGCAACTGGGCGCCAACGATTTCATCTCTAAAGCCCCCTCCTTCGAGGAATTCCTCGCGGTTGGGCGGGCCATTGAAAACTTCTGGCTGGAACGGCCAACCCCTCCTGGAGAATAATAGATGGACCGGCTCAAGATCCTCCTCCTCGAAGACGATCCGGGCGATGCCTTTCTCGTTCGCACCTACCTGAGCGAAGCCTGGTCGGGCTCTCCCCTGGATTGCCGCCAGGCCGTGCGCCTGTCCGAGGCCCTGGAGCTTCTCCAGAAAGAGCACTTCGACCTGGCCCTGTGCGACCTCTCCCTGCCCGACGCCCACGGCATCGACCCCATCGTCCGTCTGCGCCAGGAGGCTGCCGAGGTCCCCATCGTCGTCCTTACCGGCCGGGACGATCCGGAATTCTCTGTCCGGCTCATCGAGCGTGGGGTACAGGATTACCTGGCCAAGAGCCGCCTCAACGCCAACGACCTCAGCCGCGCCATCCGCTACGCCCTGGAACGCCACAAGCTGTGGACCCAGCTGCAATCCGCCATGCGGCGCGAGCAACTGCGGCGGCAGATCCTGACCCGCATCGCCGAGGACGCCCCCCTGGAGGAAACCCTGGCGGAACTGGGCTCCAGCCTTGAAAAGCAGAGCGACTGCGACTGCGGCATGGCCCTCATCCCCTTCGAGGATGCCAGTGAATGGATCGTATGGCCCGAGCACCGCCGCGGCATCGGCCAGCAGGCCCGGGACATGCTGCTCTCCTCCCTGGCCGGCGGCGCCGAGGATTCGGGGAACGGCAAGGACAATCCCGGCGCAGAGGGCACCTATTTCTTTCCCATCCGTAGCGGCAGCGGCCAGTTGCTGGGCCACCTGGCCCTCACTCCCCACGGCCCGGGCGACCATCACGTGGCCCTGCAGATTTACTCGGAACTGGGGGTCGCCATGGCAGCGCTGGCCATCCAGCGCTACCGGGCGGAGGAAAGCCTGCGCCGTTCCGAAGAGGAGCTGCGCCAGCTGTCCGGCCAGCTCATGAGCATTCAGGAAACCGAACGCAAGCGCATCGCCGCCGACCTTCATGACGGCATCGGCCAATCCCTGAGCGTCATCAAGCTGTCCATTGAACAGGCGGCCTACAACCTTTCCAATGGCAACAGCCGCGAGGCCCTGGACTCTCTCCACCAGCTGGCACCCAGGGTGAAGGACGCCATTGTGGAAATCCGCCGCATTTCCATGGACCTGCGTCCGTCCACCCTCGACGACCTGGGCATCCTGCCCACCCTGTCCTGGTTCTTCCGGGAATTCGAGGCCGCCTGCCGGGGTATCGCCGTCGAGAAGAGCATCACCGCGGTGGAGTCGGATATTCCGGCCTCCCTCAAGGTGGTGATCTTCCGCATTCTCCAGGAAGCCACCAGCAACATCGTCAAGCATGCCGAGGCCAGCCGGATCCGCTTCGGACTGGAGAAGGAAGGCGATAGCCTGATCTTCCGCATCGAGGACAATGGCCGCGGATTCGATGCCCTGGCTTTCCACGAAACGCCGTCCGAAGGCCTGGGCCTGCGGGGCATGCAGGAGCGGGCTCGCCTTTCGGGCGGGGTTTATCAGATGAAATCGGTCCGCAACAAGGGAACCAGCATCCGCATCACCTGGCCGCAGCCTTTGACCGCCTGAGATCGATTCACAACGGTCTGACCGGCCGCCGGGACCCTACCCGGCGGCTTCTTGCCCTCTTCCCCCGGCAACCCGCGCCAGTTCTGCATAAGGCCGCATTTCCTCCTGCGGTTCGCCCGACTCAAAAATACAGTCTTCCCTGTATCGGGCAATAGGGTGAATATCCCAGGGCCAATTCCATGGCCAATCAATACAGTAATGCCTGAGGAACGATAGCGACCTCGTTGAATTTTTCCCCAGCGCAATCCATCCGGCCGGCCTGTTTCAGCAGGCCGGATGAAGCTGCATGGCATGGAAACCAACAGACAGGCAAACAATGATCCCGAACCAGGCCCGCGACCACCTCGGCGCAACGAGCCGCCGCTCCAGGGGCTTCACCCTGCTGGAGTTGCTCGTGGTCATGGTCATCATCGGCCTGCTGGTGGGGTACGTGGGGCCCCGTTATTTTTCCCAGGTGGGCAAATCCGAGGTAAAGGCCGCGCGGGCGCAGATCGACGCCCTGGAAAAAGCCCTGGACCAATACCGCATCGACAACGGCCACTATCCCGGCCAGGAGGCGGGCCTTGCAGCCCTTGTCACCAAGCCTTCCAACGAGGCGAAATGGGATGGTCCGTACCTGAAGAAAGGCGTGCCCAACGATCCCTGGGGCAATGCCTATGTGTACAAGATCCCCGGGGAACACGGGGAATACGACCTTCTTTCCTACGGGAAGGATGGACAGCCCGGGGGGACCGGGGAAGCCGCAGATATCACGAACTGGTAGAGCGAAATGTACGGATTTCTTACCTTGCGGCACCCCAACTGACAGGAGAAAGATCGTGTCCCAGTCCTTGTCCCCTTCCTGGCCCGAACTGTTGCGCATCACCCTCTGTCCCGATCAGGTCATCCTGCAATGCGGCAAACTGCTAGCCGGCCGTACGGGCATGGAAGCACGCTATTTCGAACCGGAGGTCATCCCGGTCGAGGCGCGGCATGAACCGACCCTTTGGGCGGCCCCCCTGGCGGTCCTGGGAATCGCGCTCGACGGTCTGCCTGAACGCCCCCACGACGCGACAGTAATCCTCTCCAATCATTTCGTGCACTACCCCCTTATCCAGAACGGAGGGGCCAGTGAGCGTCCGGGCGCGCCCGGCGTGATCGAGGACGATCTGCAGAATGCCCTGGTTGGCCTGCTGGAGCAGCACGATTGCCGCCTGGCCTCTTTGCAGCCCCGTATTACCGCCTTCGGTACCGAATTGCTGGAGGAATTCCACGACGAACCCGGCTGGCTGGTGCTGGTCGAAGAGGGGCTGGCTTCCATCGGGCTCGTCCAGGACGGCGAGTTCACCCGCTTCCGCAATCTCTACATGTGGCCGGCCTCATCGGTGCAGTTGCTGACCCTGCTCGACCAGGAAGCCTCCGCTGCCGGCCTGATCGTCCGCCCCCGCAATCTCATCATCTGGGGCCGGGACGAATGCGATGAAGTCGTTCTACCCCTCAAGTCCGGGTGGCAGATCACCCGTATCAGGGAACAACAGGCCACGGCGCTCCCTTCTCCGGCAGTTGGCGGGACGGTGCTGCTGGGTGGTGTCCAGGCATGACCGATGGCGGCCGGGATGGATATACCGACGAGATAGAATCATGACTTCCAGTTTGGTTATCCACTGCCGCGCATCTCGTTTAAACTCCGGTACTTCTGAGACGTCCTGCGCTTGCCGCCTGGACCGGAAGTCCGGTCGAATCACTCGCGGGAGATCTTATGAGCACCATTGAAATGCAGACAAGCACACTTACGAACGTCCAGGCAAACAGGAGGCCTGCACCGATGTCGGACAAGAAGAAGCGTATCCTCCTTGTCGAGGATCACACCATTCTCCGGGCAGGCCTGCGTGCCCTGCTCTCCCAGGAAGAGGATTTCGAGATCGTCGGCGAGGCCGACAACGGCCGCGACGCCATGCATGCCGTGGGAAGCCTCCTCCCCCATGTGGTGCTGATGGATATCTCCATGCCCGGCATCAGCGGCATCGAAGCCATCCGCGACATCAAGCGGCGCTACCCGGAAACCAACATCCTGGTGCTGACCATCTACAAGACCGACGAATACATCCACGAAAGCCTGAAGGCCGGCGCCAGCGGCTACATTCTCAAGGATGCGAGCCCGGACGAATTGCGCATCGCCATCCGCAGCGTGCTGAGCGGCAAGGTGTACCTGAGCCCGGACATCTCCTCCCAGGTGATCAACGGCTACCTGGGAACCGGCGGACGGGCCACCGGACTGTCCAGCCCCTGGGACACCCTCACCCACCGGGAGCGGGAAGTCCTGAAGCTGGTAGCCGAGAGCAAGAACAACAAGTACATCGCCGACTACCTGTGCCTCAGCGTCAAGACGGTGGAGAAGCACCGCTCCAACCTGATGAAGAAGCTGGATCTGCACAACGCGTCGGCGTTGACCGCCTACGCTATCGAAAAAGGCCTCATCGCCACCCAGGGCTAGGCTCCGGCGGCATCGGCAGGCTGGCTGCCCCCGGGCGCCGGCTTGGCCGTAGGTCTTCTTGCCCTGCGCTACTTCAGTTCGAGGGTGACGGACTTGCCGCTGTGGCCGCCGGCCCGGCGCAGCATTTCGGCGATATCGGAGTTCTGGGTCTTCAAGGCGATATCCAGGGCGGTATCGCCATTCTCCGTCTTCAGGTTGGGATCGGCCCCCCCGGCTTCCAGCAGGGTCTTGACGACCTCCGCATGCCCCCCCCGGGCGGCCACCATGAGCGCCGTCAGGCCATTGTCGCTAGGCGCATTGACATCCGCCCCCGCCCGCATCAGGAAGCGCACTGTCTCCGCATGGCCGTTGAAGGCCGCGTAACTTAGAGGGGTCCAGCCGCTCATATTGACGTGGGCACCGGCCTCAACCAGCCGTTCCACCACCTGCTGATGGCCGTTGAAGGCAGCCAGGCGCAACGCGGTATCGCCGGCGCTATTGCGGAAATTGACCTTGGCCCGCTGGGCCAGGAGCAGTTCCACCATGTTCAGCTGCCCATCCCGGGCGGCCAGCATGAGCAGGCTGTTGCCTTCCCGGTCGGTGGTATTCACGTCGGCGCCGCGCTTGACCAGGGCATCCATGGTAACGGTATCCCCCGTCTTGGCGGCGTTGATCAGGTCATCGTAGGTATTGGCCCCGGCCCACAGCGGCAGGAACGAAAAAATGGCGATGGCTAGCGTCTTTTTCATGGCATCTTTGGCCGCTCGGCCGTAGAAAACAGTCGGAAGAAATTGTCGGTGGTCGCCGCGGCGACCGCTTCGAAATCCAGGCCGCGCAGCTTGGCGATTTCCTCGGCCACATGGCGCACGTAGGCCGGCTGGTTGGTCTTGCCCCGATAAGGCACCGGCGCCAGATAAGGCGAATCGGTTTCTACCAGAATCCGATCAAGGGGAGCGCGGGTGGCGACATCCTTCAGCACCGTCGCATTCTTGAAGGTAACGATGCCGGAGAAGGACAGGTAGAAACCCAGGTCAAGGGCGCGGGTGGCCACGTCCCAGTTCTCGGTGAAGCAATGCATCACCCCACCGATGTTCGTAGCGCCCTCTTCCTCCAGCAAGCGCAGGGTGTCGTCCGCGGAGTCGCGGGTGTGGACCACCAGGGGCTTCCCGGCCAGCTTAGCTGCCCGGATATGGTTACGGAAACGCTCCCGCTGCCATTCCGGGCGATCCTTCTGCCAGTAGTAGTCCAAGCCGGTCTCGCCGATAGCGATGACCTTGGGATGGTTTGCCAAGGCGACAAGGCGATCCACAGTCGGCTCATCGGCATCGGTATATTCCGGATGGACGCCCACGGTGGCATAGAGATGAGAATGGGCTTCGGCGAGAGCCAGCACTTGGGGAAAATCTTCCAGATTCACCCCAATACAGACTGCTACACCAACGCCGCTTTCACGCATGGCGCCGAGCACTTCGGGCAGGCGGGCGGCCAGGTCCGGAAAATCAAGATGGCAGTGGGAATCGACTAGCAACGGAAAACCAGCAGCAACAGGCTTAGAGAGTATGGGTCGGACGGGTGGACTGCATCACCCCGCCCAGCAGCCCCTCGATCTTGCGACGGGCCTCCTGGCCGCTCTCGTCGTTATTGAAATGCACGCCGATGCCCTGGGCACGGCCATTTTGCGCCCCGGCGGGCGTTACCCAGACCACGGTGCCGGCGATAGGCAGCTTGGCAGGGTCATCCATCAGGGACAGCAGCATGAACACTTCATCCCCGGTGTTGTAGCTGCGGGTGGTGGGGATGAAAATGCCGCCGTGCTTCAACAGGGGCATGAAGGCCGCGTAAAGGGCCGACTTGGAGTTGATATTGAGCGAAAGTACGCTCGGACGCTGGGGGGCTGGCTTGGCGTCGCTCATCGCTGGGTCGGATGCGTCTTCAGTTCGAGAACAAGGCTCGGTAATCCATGAAAAGAGTTTCCAGGAACAGGCGGGCGTTGAGGGGCTGCTCAACTTGCCGCCGCTCCCGCAGCAACCTGCGATGGAAACTCAGGAACTTATAGACCGGGGCACCGGCCACAAGTTTTTCTATTGTAGCGCGCTGACCGGAAAAATATCTCACTGGCAACGACTGCCCGGCCAGGGAGAGGTCGACGGTCCACTTCTGCATCCACTCCACCACCTGCTTCAATCCCACCTTGCCCTTGCTGTCCTTGAGAAGTTTATCCATCTCCGCCGCAGCGACCAGGGCGTCGCTACGCGGGCCGGCCGCCAGGCGCTTCACCAGTTGGTCCAGCCACTGTCCCTGGCCCGACTGGGCAAGATCCCAAGCCAACAGGGGAGCTCCGCCCGCCAACGCCAGCCATTGTTCGGGATCGCTTATTCCGACCGACTTCAGGGCCGCGGCAGCGGCATCCGGGGAAGGAACCGGCACGGGCACCACTTGGCAACGGCTTCGGATGGTAGGCAGGAGACGCATCGGCTCACCGGAAACCAATAAAAACAACGTTCCTGGCGACGGTTCTTCAAGTGATTTAAGAAGCGCATTCGCTGTATTCCGATTCATGGCCTCGGTGGGATAGACGAGAATGATGCGCAGGCCGGAACGATGGGTGCCGACGTTGAAGAAGTCGTCGAGCCCCCGCACCTGCTCGATGGTGATCTGCTGGCTGGCTTTCTTCTTTCCCTCTTCGGCCTCCCCTTCCGCCTCGGCCATGGCCTCCGGCTGGAGCAGGCGAAAATCCGGATGATTGCCCTGGGCGAACCAGCCGCAGGCCAGGCAGCGGCCGCAGGCACGCCCATCGGGGGCGGGATCTTCGCATAGGAGGCCGGCGGCAAATTCCTTGGCCAGAGCGAATTTTCCCAGCCCCCGTTGACCGGTGATCAGAAGCGCATGGGGCAGGCGCTGGCGCCGGGCCTGAAGCCTTTCCCAAACAGGCTTATTCAACTCAACAACGTTCATAAACAGTGGCTTGCAACAACATCTTCAAGTGTCGCACGAATTTTGTCGATGGCGTGGTTGGCATCGATCACTTGAATGCGCCGGGGATTGGCCGTCGCCCGATCCAGGTAGGCAAGCCGGACCCGCTCGTGGAAGTCGGCCCTTTCCTGCTCGAAACGGTCCAATTCCCGGGTGGAATGGGCAATGCGTTCCCGGGCCACGTCGAAGGGCAGATCGAACAGGAGGGTCAGGTCGGGCTGGAGATGGTCGTGAACCCAGTGCTCCAGGCTTTGCAGCTTGTTGCGGCACAGCCCCAGGCCACCACCCTGGTAGGCATAGGTGGCGTCGGTAAAG
>JBLNBI010000007.1:0-6204 GCA_050259815.1 Actinomycetota bacterium
GGACGCAAAAACGGCGCTTCAAAAAGCGCCGTTTTTCGGGAGATGGAGACGGGCTAACTTGGCCGCGTTACTTGGCTGCGGCGGGAGCGGCCGGGGCAGCCACACCAGGCGTCACTGTTTCCACCGGCACCCACTTGCCACCTTGCACCGCGTTGATGGTGATGGGGCCATTCTTCAGGTCGCCCTTGTCGTCGAACTGGATGGGACCGATCACACCGTTGTAATTGGTCTTTTTCAGTTCAGCCAGAATCTTCGCCGGCTCGGTGGAGTTGGCGCGCTTCATGGCTTCCGCCAGAACGAAGACCGCGTCGTAGCCCATGGGCGCGAACAGTTCCACATCGGCGTTGAACCGCTTCTTGAACTTATCCAGGAAAGCCTGGCCGCCGGGCATCTTGTCCTTGGGCAGGCCGGGGATGGAGGCGATCACGCCATCGGAAGCGTCGCCGGCCAGCTCGATCAGCTTGGGTGTCTGGATGCCGTCGCCGCCCATCAGCTTGGCGTTGATGCCCAGGGCCTTCATCTGCTTGGCCATGGGGCCGCCCTGGGTGTCGATGCCGCCGAAGAACACCAGCTCGGGGTTCTTGCCCTTGATGTTGGTGAGGATGGCTGCGAAGTCCGTATCCTTGTCGGTGGTGTGCTCGTGAGCCAGCACTTCCACGCCCGCAGCTTTCACGGCATTTTCGAAGGCGGTGGCGAGGCCTTGGCCGTAGGAGGTGCTGTCGTCGATGATGGCGACCTTCTTTACCTTCAGGGTGTTGATCGCGTAAGTGGCACCGGCGGGGCCTTGTTGATCGTCATTGGCGACCACGCGGAACGTGGTGGCGTAGCCCTGCTGGGTGTAGCGGGGATTGGTGGACCCCGGAGAAATCTGGGGGATGCCGGCATCGGCGTAAATCTTGGAGGCGGGGATGCTGGCGCCGGAATTGAAGTGGCCCACCACGGCCACAACCTTGGCATCCACCAGCTTTTGCGCCACGGTGGTGGCTTTGGAGGGATTGGCTTCGTCGTCTTCGGCAATCAATTCGAACTTCACCTTCTTGCCGCCGATTTCCAGACCCTGGGCATTCAGGTCTTCCACGCCGAGCAGGATGCCGTTCTTGATGTCCTGACCGATGTGGGACTGGGGGCCGGTCAGCGGAGATGCCGCGCCGATCTTTACCGTATCGCCACTGCCCGTGTTGGCGGCTTCCTGCTTGCCGCAGGCGGAAAGGGTGAGGGCCACGGCAGCGGCCAGCAGGGTCGGAATGAATCGCATCGGCAGAGCTCCAGGTTGGGGGGTGGCGGATTGTTACGGGCGGCTTACAGGCTTGTCAATCGGGAAAACCTCGGGAAAAGCCACGCCAACGCCGGGCAAAAAAAAGCCGCTCAGTGAGCGGCTTTTCTTGCGCAGCGTGAAGCGACGGCTTACTTGAGGGACAGAACCCAAGCCACCAGCTTCTTGGCGTCGGCTTCGGTCACGCCCATGGCCTTGTTGGCGGGCATGGGAACTTGACCCCAAGCACCGGAACCACCTTCCAGAACCTTCTTCACCAGCTTGCCTTCGGCAGCCTTGTCGCCCTTGTACTTGGCGGCCACTTCCTTGTAAGCGGGGCCGACGACTTTCTTGTCGACGGAGTGGCAAGCCATACAGCCTTTGGAGGTTGCCAGGGCGGTTTCATCAGCAGCGTGAGCGGCGCCGGCGAACAGGCCAGCAGCAGCGAACAGGGCGGCGATCAGGGAGGTCTTCATCTTCAGGCTCCAGAGTGGGTGGGTGGTAAAAAAGCTTGAGCAGTCTAATAGGATTTTTTCGTCTTGCCCACCGAATCCAGTGCTGTCAGCAGCTCATCAGTGGTGGAAAAGGGAGGCATGCAGTTAACGCCGCAACAAAGCCAAGCGTTGACCGCACTGCTTTCGGGTTTTCGCATGGTCTCGGGTAGCTGAGGCAGTCCATTGGGCACGGCGATCACCAAGGTGTCGGGACGGGGCTTGCGCGCCAAGGCCGCCTGCCACGCCGGAAAATCATCGACCGGGCCGCGCAGGATCACCAGATTGGGCGGGGTCACGTACTCCTCCAAGCCCCATAGGAGGGAGGCGCAGCCGGCGGGGTGTTCCTTCAGTTGCGGCGCAAACAGCGCCAAGGTGCGCCTCGCGGCTTCCAGGTAGCGGACTTCGCCGAGCAGGTGCCCGAGACGCTGCAAAGTCTGGGCAGCAACGCCGTTGCCGGCAGGGGTAGCGTTGTCCTGAGCCGGTTTCGGCCGCAGCAGCAGGGCCTCGTGGTCGTGCCGGGTGAAGTAGAAGCCGCCTTGCTCCTGGTCCTCGAAAGCGTCGAGCAAGGCATCGGCCAACTGCAGGGCGAAGTCCAGGTCTTCCGTGCGGAAGTCGGCCTGCATGAGTTCCAGCAGCGCAGAGAGCAGGAAGGCGTGATCGTCGAGATAGCCGTTCAGGTGAGCGCGCTGATCCTTATAGGTGGCGAGCAGGCGATGGCCGCTCGTCGAAGAAACGTCGGGAACCCAGAGAGTTTTGTGGATGAACTCCAGCGCCCGCCGCGCCGAGGCCAGCCAGTCGGACCGCCCGAAAACCCGCGCTGCCCGCGCCATGCCGGCGATCATGAGTCCGTTCCAGCTGGTGAGAATCTTGCCGTCCCGCCCCGGTCGCATGCGGTGACCGCGGGCGGTGAAAAGCTTGTGCCGGGCCGATTCGAGCAGGGGCAAATCTTGGGTCGCCACGGGCTTGTCGGCTTGCAGGTGCCAATGGCCCTCGAAGTTCGGTGTGCTGTCCAGGCCCCAGTGGGGCGCCGCGACGCGCCATTCCTCAGGGCTCAGCAGGTTGCGCACCTGGCGCCGATCCCACACGTAGAACTTGCCTTCCTCACCTTCCGAGTCCGCATCCAGGGACGATGCGTAGCCGCCTTCCTCGGTCTGCATCTCCCGTATGACCCAGGCAGCCGTCTGCTCGACGATCCAGGCATGAAGCGGATCTCCGGTCAGCTGCCAGACGTCGGCGTGGAGCGCCAGAAGCGGGCCGTTGTCGTAGAGCATTTTCTCGAAGTGGGGAATCTCCCACCGTTCGTCCACGCTGTAGCGACAGTAGCCGCCGCCGATCTGGTCGAAGATGCCGCCCTTCGCCATACGCTCCAGGGTGAACAGGGCCGCGTGTCCGGCCTGTCCGTTGCCATCCAACACCGCCCGGCGCAGCAGGAAATCCAGGTCGGTGGGATGAGGGAATTTGGGCGCGCCGCCGAACCCGCCAAAGCGGGAATCGAAGACCTGCGTCAAATAGCGCGTCATGGCCTGGACCGGCGCGTCGTTCAGTTCCACATCTCCTGCCGCCTTGGGCAGCATCTGCTGCATGGCTTCCCGTAGCTCCAGGTTCTGCTCCGTTATGCCACTGCGATGGGAAGCGTAGGTAGCCGCCACCCGCTCGCACAGATCAGGGAAACCCGGCAGCCGATGCCGGGGCGTCTTGGGGAAATAGGTGCCGCCGTAGAAGGGCGTGCCGTCCGGGGCGAGGAACAGGGTGAGAGGCCAACCACCCGCCCGGCCCGTGAGCATCTGCTGGGCGGCCTGGTAGATCTGGTCCAGGTCCGGCCGCTCTTCCCGATCCACTTTGATGTTCACGAACAACCGGTTCATCACCGCCGCCACGGCCGGATCCTCGAAGCTCTCGTGGGCCATCACATGGCACCAGTGGCAGGCGGAGTAGCCGATGGAAAGCAGGATGGGCTTGTCCTCGGCCTGGGCCTGGGCAAGCGCCTCCGCGTCCCAGGGCTGCCAATGGACGGGATTGTGGGCATGTTGCAGAAGGTAGGGAGAAGTCTCCCCGGCGAGACGGTTCGGCATGTCGCTTCCAAAACTGAACTTCCAATCTAGCAGCCGCTCTGCAAAAAAATAGCGCCATCTGGCGAGTGGGTACTCCCTATGGACCGTGTCGCACGGCGCGCAGCCTGCCAGTGGGGCCGTGACGTCTGAAAGTCGTTTGCTACAGTGGGTTTACCCCTTGGAGAAACCCATATGGAATTGCTCGAATCGTCTCAGTACCAAAGGCTCAAAGCGTCAGGTCAGCTGCCTTCGCCCCAAGGGGTCGCGTTTGCGATCATTAAACTGCTGCAGCGGGACGATTACCGGATCGAGGAACTGATCCATCTGGTCCAGTCGGACCCGGCCATTGCCGGACGACTGCTCAAGTTTGCCAATGCGGCCATCTTCGGTAACGGACGGCCCATCGTCTCCCTCGCCAAGGCCGTCATCTCCCTCGGCGCCTTCCGGGTGCGCGATCTGGTGCTGGGTTTTTCGGTTCTCCACAATCACCGCAGCGGCGACTGTCCCGGCTTCGACTATCCCCACTTCTGGTCCCGCGCCCTGGCGACGGCCATTGCCGCCCAGGCCTTGGCCCGGCAGGCCCGGGTCTCCGCCGAGGAAAACTTCACCGCCGGTCTGCTTTGCGACGTGGGCGAACTGGCCCTGGCCGCCCTCTTCCCGCAGGAATACAGCCCCATCCACGGAAAATATTCGGGCAACTTCCTGGAGCAGCGGGCGGCGGAGCAGGCCCAGTTCGGCACCGATCACCGCCAGCTCGGCGCCACCATGCTGGCCGATTGGGGGCTGCCGGACATCCTGGTGGAATCCTGCTATCACGCGGAACAGCCCGAGGAGGCGGGGTTCAATGAAGGCTCCCGAGTCCATCTGATCACCACCACCCTGCACTTCGCCCGTACCCTGGCCCGCATCTGCGTGGCCGGCGAAAAGGAGCAGTGGTCCATGGTGCCGGGCCTCTATTCCCTCGGCGCGCAGCTGGGCATCAGCCCCGACGAGTTGAGCCATTTGGCGGACCAGATCGCAGCCCGTTGGCGCGAATGGGGCAAGACCCTGGACATCCGCACCCGGGAACTGCCGCCCTTCGCCGACCTGCTCTCGGCCGTGCCGCCCGCGGAAACCGACGAGGACGGAGAAACGTCGGGAGCCCTTCGCCGGGTGGCCTTGATCGTTGGCCAGCCTGCCGGCGGCGAGCTGTTGCAAAGCCAAGTGACAGGCGCCGGCTACCGGGTGCAAACGGTGCCCAGCGGCGCCGACGGCCTCATGGTGGCCCTGCGCGAAACGCCGCAGTTGATCCTGATCGACATCGATTGCCCGGAACTGGATGCCGTCGCCTTTGCCCATGCATTGCGGGAAAGCCCCCTGGGGCGCGAATCGGTGCTCTTGCTGGTTGGCCCCGAAAGCGAGCAGGACCGCCTGCTCAAAGGCGTGGAAGCGGGGGGCGACGACATGCTGGTCACGCCAGTCACGCCCCAGGTCCTCAGCGCCCGCCTTCATGCCGTGGGCCGTCTGGTGCAGTTGCGGGAAGAGATACTGCGTCAGCGCCAAGGCACGGTGGACTCGGCTCAGGAATGGGCGGGCAGTCGTCGACGCCTGCTGCAGGTGGCCATGACCGATCCGCTGACCCACCTCGCCAACCGCCGTCACGGCCTGGATTTCCTCGCGGCGGAACTGATCTTCGCCCGGGGCAACAACCTGCCCCTGTCCTGCCTCATGGCGGACATCGACCACTTCAAACTGGTAAACGACGACCTGGGCCACGACGCCGGAGATCTGGTGCTGGCCAACGTGGCCCGCCTGCTCCAGCTCAACGCCCGCAGCGAGGACATGGTGTTCCGCTACGGCGGCGAGGAGTTCTGCATCGTCTGCCCCGGCTGTAATCGGGCGGATGCCTGGACCATTGCCGAACGTATGCGTACCGCCATCGAAGCGGAAGTCACGACCTTCACCCAAGGAGAGCGACGCGTGACCGTCAGCATCGGCTGCGCCGAACTGGAGCCGGGACACCAAAGCCCCGACGAGTTGATCCGGGATGCGGACAAGGCCCTGTACCGGGCCAAGCAGGGCGGGCGGAATCGAGTGGAAGGCTGAGTGTGATGGTAGGAGCGGCTTCAGCCGCGAACGGCGGTTGATTCAACATCGCACCCCATGGCCCAAGGCCACGTCGAGGGTACTTCCTTTGGGGCGCTTTCGCGGCTGAAGCCGCTCCTACGGCCTTATTCAGTGTTTCCTTAGCTTGAAATACGTCGATAAGCGGAAGCTACGGCTTCGAGCGTAGCGAGCACCTTCACCCCCCCGCCCCAGGGCGGGGGAAGGGGGTGGGGAGCAATGAACTTGCCGCTGACTTTCATGATCGGGGGCGTAGCCAACGCATCATGAAAGTTAAGGCCGGCCCAGGAACAAATACACCGCC
>JBLNBI010000008.1:0-12044 GCA_050259815.1 Actinomycetota bacterium
GGAAGTCGAGGCCCTCTACCTGGACATGATCGCCGCCGCCCGGCGCACCATCTACATCGAGAACCAGTACTTCACCGCCTGGCGCGTCGGCGAGGCCCTGGCGGCCCGGTTGGCCGAGCCGGACGGGCCGGAGATCGTCCTGGTGTCGCGCCTCATCAGCCACGGCTGGCTGGAGGAGCACACCATGCACCTCCTGCGCACCCGCCTCATCCGCCGCCTGCGGGCCGCCGACCCGGGGGGGCGCTTCCACATCTACTACCCGGACGTGGAGGGGCTCCAGGAAGGCACCTGCATCGACGTCCACTCCAAGCTCATGATCGTGGACGACGAGGTGCTGCGCATCGGCTCCTCCAACCTCGCCAACCGCTCCATGGGGGTGGATACGGAATGCGACGTGGCCATCGAGGCCCGGGGGCATCCGGGCACCGCCCGGGTCATCAGGGGCTTCAGGGACCGCCTGCTGGGGGAGCACCTGGGGGTGCTGCCCGGACAGGTGGCGGCGGAGGTCGAAGCCCGGGGCAGCCTGCATGGGGCCATCGAGGTCCTGAAGGGAAAGGGCCGCAGCCTCAAGCCCCTGGGGGAGCTGCCGGAATGGTCGGATACGGTCATCGACCTCACCTACCAGGTGGCCGATCCGGAGCGGCCGGCGTCCCTGGAGGAGCTGATGGAATTCTTCCAGCCCGACCTGCCGACTCCCCCCGACCGCCGCGCCCGCTGGACCCGCCTTGCCGCCATCGCCGCCGCGGTCCTGGCCCTGGCCGCCCTGTGGCGCTACACGCCCCTGGCGGGTCTGCTCAATCCGGAACGGATCGTCGCCTGGGCCCACGAATTCGCCCACCACGCCTGGGCGCCCCTGGTCATCCTGCTGGCCTACACCCCGGCCTGCGTGGTGATGTTTCCCCGCCCCCTCATCACCCTGGCCGCCATCGTCGCCTTCGGTACCTTCCCCGGCGTCCTCTATGCCCTGGCGGGGATCATGCTCGCCGCCTTCTTCAGCTATATGGCGGGGCGCCGCCTGCCCCGGGATACGGTGCGCCATCTGGCCGGGGAGAACATCAACACCGTCACCGAAACCCTGCGCCGCCAGGGCCTCCTGGCCATGACCGCCATCCGCCTGGTGCCCATCATGCCCTTTGCCATGGTGGGGCTGGTGGCCGGGGCCATCCACGTCAGGCGCTGGCATTTCATGCTCGGCACCTTCTTCGGGCTCCTGCCGGGGACCATCGCCGCCACGGTGTTCGGAGAACAGCTCCAGGCGGCCATCCAGGACCCGTCCCGGATCAGCTTCGGCCTCATCGCCCTGGTGGTGGGGGCCATGGGGGCGCTGTCCCTGGCGGTGCGCCGCTGGCTCAAGGTGCAGGCCCGCAAGGGAATGCACGGGACACGGAAAGGGGGCAGCCATGGGCAGCCAGGTCACCACCCTTGCTGAGTGGGGCAACCTCGTCCACACCCTGGGGCCCGACTGCCTGCGCATCGCCTCCTACAACATCCATCGCTGCGTCGGCGGCGATGGACGCTGCGACGCCGCCCGGGTGGCCCAGGTGATCCAGGAGATCGGCTGCGACACGGTGGGCCTCCAGGAGGTGGACAACCAGCCGGACGCCGGCCACGACTCCATGCAGCTCGACTACCTGGCCAGCGTCACCGGCATGACCCCGGTGGCCGGCCACACCATCATCCGCCACCAGGGGCACTTCGGGAACGCGCTGCTGACCCGCCGCCCCATCCTGGAGGTGCGCCGCCACGAACTCAGCTTCGGCCGGCGGGAGCCCCGGGGGGCGCTGGAGGTGGATATCGACGTGGCCGGGCGGATGGTGCGGGTCTTCGTCACCCACCTGGGGCTGCGGCCCGCCGAGCGGCGCTTCCAGGTGCAGAAGATGCTGGCCCTGCTCCAGGAAATTCCCAAGGAGCAGCCGGTGGTGGTGCTGGGGGACATCAACGAATGGCTGCCCCTGGGCCGGCCCCTGCGCTGGCTCCATGAGCTGATGGGCCATGCCCCGGCGGAGCGCTCCTTTCCGGCCCGGCTGCCCATGTTCGCCCTGGACCGGGTCTGGGTCCATCCCCGGGACACCCTGCTCGCCTTCGGCACCCACCGCTCCCCTATAGCCACCGTCGCCTCGGACCATCTGCCGGTGATGGCTATCGTCGCCCTGGGCGAGCATCCCACCTCGCCGGGCTTCCCCTACGGCGTCCTCAGGAGCGGCAAGGACCGGCGCCAGGGGGAGCGGCGCCGCTCATGAACAGGCCGTGGGGAACAGGGAGGAATGACCGGTGGGCGGAACCAAGTATTCCCCATCGGGTCGTAAGGGGCAGTTTCCGCTGTCTTACCGGCTTTCGCCGCCGGATCGAGAGGAGAAACCCCCATGGAAGAAGCCTCCCCGCCTTCGACCAAGCAGGAAGAGTGGCGCTCTTTCCTGTTCCTGGCCTTCATCATGGCCCCGGTTCTCGCCGTGCTGGTGGTGGGCGGCTACGGGTTCCTGGTCTGGATGTTCCAGCTCCTGACCGGGCGCCTGCCGACAGGCTGACCGGATTCCTTTCTCCCCCCATGTTCCTGTCCTCCAGGAAAGGAGTTGCCATGAAGCCGGAAGTCCATATCGCCGGGCTGCTGGTGCAGACCCTGCCCGAATCCCGCAGCAAGGTGAAGCGAGCCCTCGCCAGCCTCTCCCAGGTGGAGGTCCATGCCGACCACCGAAACGGCAAATTGGTGGTGGTATGCGAGTGCGACAGCGAGGACAAGCTGATGACCTTGATCGGCCGTATCCGCGACCTGTCGGGAGTTCTCAACGTGGCGCTCGTGTACCAGCACATGGAGAGCGCCGAAGCCATGGACGAGGTCATCACGAATGAAGCTGACACGCCGCGAGTTCATTAAGCAGTCCGCCGCCGCCGCGACCGCCGCGGCCGTGGGCATCCCCCTGGAATCCAACGCCCAGAACATCGTCACCGACGCCTCCCTCACCCAGTTGAAGTGGGACAAGGCCCCCTGCCGCTTCTGCGGGGTGGGCTGCGGGGTGAACGTGGGGGTCAAGGAGGGCAAGGTGGTGGCCACCCAGGGCGACCCCAATGCGGAGGTCAACCGGGGCATCAACTGCGTCAAGGGCTATTTCCTGTCCAAGATCATGTACGGGGCCGACCGCCTCACCCAGCCCCTCCTGCGCATGAGGAACGGCCAGTACGCCAAGGACGGCGAATTCCAGCCGGTGACCTGGGACAAGGCCTTCGACGTCATGGCCGAGCAGTTCAAGAAGGCGCTGAAGGAGAAGGGGCCTTCCGGGGTCGGCATGTTCGGCTCCGGGCAATGGACCATCTGGGAAGGCTATGCGGCGGTGAAGCTCTTCAAGGCCGGCTTCCGCTCCAACACCCTGGACCCCAACGCCCGCCACTGCATGGCCTCGGCCGTGCAGGGCTTCATCCGCACCTTCGGCATGGACGAGCCCATGGGCTGCTACGACGACATCGAGCAGGCCGACGCCTTCGTCCTCTGGGGCTCCAACATGGCGGAGATGCACCCCATCCTGTGGACCCGGGTGACCGACCGGCGCCTGTCGAATCCCAACGTGCGGGTGGCGGTGCTGTCCACCTTCGAGCACCGCTCCTACGACCTGGCCGACGTGGCGCTGACCTTCCGGCCCCAGACCGATCTGGCCATCCTCAACTACATCGCCAACTACATCATCAAGAACAACCGGGTGAACAAGGACTTCGTCAGCAGGAACACCCGGTTCATGATGGGCAACACGGACATCGGCTACGGCCTGCGGCCCGAGCATCCCCTCCAGAAGGCCGCGGTCAACGCCAAGGACGCCGGCGGGGGCAAGCCTGCCACCTTCGAGGAATACGCCAAGTTCGTGAGCCAGTACGACGTGGATAGCGTCGCCAAGCTCTCCGGCGTGCCCAAGGAATACCTGGAACGCCTGGCCCAGCTCTACGCCGATCCCAAGACCAAGGTGGTGTCCTTCTGGACCATGGGCTTCAACCAGCACACCCGGGGCGTCTGGTGCAGCCACCTGGTCTATAACCTGCACCTCCTGACCGGGAAGATTTCCGCCCCCGGCATGGGGCCGTTCTCGCTGACCGGCCAGCCCTCCGCCTGCGGCACCGCTCGGGAGGTGGGGACCTTTTCCCATCGCCTGCCGGCGGACATGGTGGTGATGAATCCCAAGCACCGGGAATACGCAGAGAAAATCTGGAAACTGCCCCCGGGCACCATCGCCGACAAGCCGGGCTACCACGCCGTGCTCCAGAGCCGCATGCTCAAGGACGGCAAGCTCAACGCCTACTGGGTCATGTGCAACAACAACATGCAGGCGGGGCCCAACGTCCTGGAGGAGATTTACCCGGGCTGGCGCAATCCGGCCAATTTCGTGGTGGTCTCCGACCCCTATCCGACGGTTTCAACCCTGGCCGCCGACCTGGTCTTGCCCACCGCCATGTGGGTGGAGAAGGAGGGGGCCTTCGGCAACGCCGAGCGTCGTACCCAGTTCTGGCACCAGCTGGTGAGCGCCCCGGGCCAGGCCCGCTCTGACCTCTGGCAGATGGTGGAATTCTCCAAGCGCTTCAGGATGGAGGAGGTGTGGCCCGCCGAACTCCTGGACAAGATGCCCGCCTACAAGGGCAAGACGATGTACGAGGTGCTGTACCGGAACGGCCAGGTGGACAAGTTCCCGGTGACCCAGATCGAGCCGGGCTACGCCAACGACGAGGCCAAGGCCTTCGGCTTCTACATCCAGAAGGGGCTTTTCGAGGAATACGCCAGCTTCGGCCGGGGCCATGGCCATGATCTCGCGACCTTCGAGGCCTACCACAAGGAACGGGGCCTGCGCTGGCCGGTGGTGGACGGCAAGGAAACCAGGTGGCGCTACCGGGAAGGCCACGATCCCTACGTGAAGCCCGGCGAGGGGGTGAGGTTCTACGGCATGCCCGACGGCAAGGCGGTGATTTACGCCTTCCCCTACGAAAAGGCCGCCGAGGAACCGGACAAGGACTACCCCTTCTGGCTGTCCACCGGCCGGGTCCTGGAGCACTGGCACACGGGCACCATGACCCGCCGGGTGCCGGAGCTGTACCGGGCTTTCCCCAACGCCGTCTGCTTCATGCACCCGGAAGATGCGAGGAAGCTCGGGGTGCGCCGGGGCGACCAGGTGGAAGTGGCCTCCCGCCGGGGCGCCATCCGCACCCGGGTGGAGACCCGGGGCCGGGTGAAGCCGCCGCCGGGACTGGTCTTCGTGCCCTTCTTCGACGCCAGCCAGCTCATCAACAAGGTGACCCTGGATGCCACCGACCCCATTTCATTGCAGACCGACTTCAAGAAGTGCGCGGTCAAGATCCGCAAGGTCTAGGAGGTGGCCGCCATGAAAAGAACAACCGCCCTGCTGCTCGGCTTCGTTCTCCTCTTCGCCGCCGCCTCCCTGGCGATGGCCGAGTTCACCGACCGGATGCGGGGCAGCGTCCCCATCCCGGAGGAAACCACGCCGCCGCCCCTGGTCAATTCGGACAACAGCGACATCCGCCGCCAGCGGGCCTACGCCCAGCAGCCGCCGGTGGTTCCCCACAAGGTGGAGGGCTACCAGGTGGATCGGAGCGCCAACCGCTGCCTCATGTGCCACGGCCGCACCCGCACCCAGGAAAGCCAGGCTCCCATGGTGAGCATCACCCACTACATGGACCGGGCCGGCAACCACCTGGCGGAAATCTCGCCCCGGCGCTACTTCTGCCTGCAATGCCACGTTCCCCAGGTGCCCATGAATCCCCTGGTGGAAAACCGCTTCACCGACGTGGAAGCCATGCTGCGGCGCGGTGGAAAACCCGCCCCGGCCGGACAATAGGAGGCGGCCATGCTGAGCCTCCTCAAGCGCTACTGGCTGGCGATCCGCCGGCCCAGCGTCCATTACAGCCTGGGGCTCCTGACCGTGGGCGGCTTCATCGGCGGGGTGCTCTTCTGGGGGGGCTTCAACACCGCCCTGGAAGCCACCAACACGGAAAAATTCTGCGTCGGCTGCCACGAGATGTACGACAACGTGTACCAGGAGCTGCAGGGCACCATCCACTTCACCAACCGGAGCGGCGTGCGGGCCCAATGCCCGGACTGCCATGTGCCCCACAACTGGACCTCAAAGATCGCCCGCAAGATGCAGGCTTCCAAGGAGGTGTGGGGAAAGATATTCGGCTCCATCGACACCCGGGACAAATTCGAGGCCGCCCGGCCCCACCTGGCCATGAACGAGTGGCGGCGGCTGAAGGCCAACGACTCCCTGGAATGCCGCAACTGCCACAAGTTCGACTACATGGACTTCACCCGCCAGAGCCCCCGGGCGGTGCGCTCCCATTCCACGTCGTTGGCCGAGGGCAAGCGCACCTGCATTGACTGCCATGCCGGCATCGCCCATCGCCTGCCGGACCTCTCGGAGGTGGAGCGGCTATCCCCGGCCCATGGCGGGCAGAAGGCGATCCCGGCGATTATCTTTGGGCAGGATAGGGAAGAGGAGGGGGAGGCGCCGGCTGAGGGGAAGTGAAGGGCCAGCGAAGCGGACCGAGGATAGGCGCCGGAATAGCGCCGGATCGGCGGAATGGCAGCCAGCCAAAGGACTTGGCCGACTGCCTGGTTGGAGCTAGGTTACTTCTTGTCCTTCAGGATGGTGCCGACCTCCAGGGTCTTCACGTGATACTTCCCTTGATAGTCTTCCAGCTTGAAGATGTTGTTCCGGGCCATGACGACGCCCATCTGGGGTTCTTGCTGGATGAAGATGATGTCGTTGGGCTTGGCGGTGATGAGCGTCTCAGCCCAGTTTTCAGCCTTGGAGTAGATCTTGTGTTCTCCGGGGGGAACGCTGAAATAGATGTACTGGCTGGACCGGGTATAACCCATCTCGGATGCGGGCTCCTGATCATCGACAAACACGTTGAAGCGGATCAACCCGCCGAGGGACGACGGGCGAACGACGTAAACCATCGCTTTGCCCTCTTCCGGGGTCTTGGGGAGTTGATAGGACGCGGTTTCGGCCTTCATGACTTCCGGGGAAGGCAGGGTGGCGCATCCGGTCAGGACGGCGGCGGCCAGAGCAACCAGGAGGCCGGCAATCGGTGTTTTTCTTTGCATCGTCTTTCCTAAGTGGGTTGAGAAATCTAGAGCTTGCCAGCGACGAATGGCGCCGCTGGGCATGGCTATCCATTATGCATATCAGGGCGATGCCTCCGCAAGGAAAGCATATCTACCGGCTGCTTTTCTTCGCCTGAGCTTCCTTCAGGATTTTTTCGAGGCGCTGTCCGACTTCTTTGGTTTCGGCTTCGATCGCGGCCATGCGTGCAGGATCGGCTGGTTCCGGCTTGTCTTTCCCTTCCGGGTAAACCGACTCCATCTCAAGGGTCTCCAGCAGCAATTCGCTCATGCGCCTTGTTTCCTTGAGCAAGGGGTTGCGTGGATCCGATGGGGCAAGGTATGCCAGGGAAAAGTCCTTTGTGACCTGGCGCAGCATGGGGGCGAAGACCGTTCTGCTCCGTTCATCGGTTTCACGCTCGGAAATCTTCTTGGATTCGACGTTACGCCGTTCCTCCTGGAGGGCTTTCATGGCTGTATCGAATCCCGTCAAGGCACGCATGAACGCCGCTTGCCCTTCGAAAAGCCGTTTCTGGTCTACCGATGCCGGAGGCGCCGTTGCAGCGAGTGCTACGGTGCCGAGAGCAGCTATCGCCATCCCGGCAGCCATGCGGGTTTTCAAGGTTCGGACGAAATGTTCCATGTCGAAACGTTCCGGCAGGACATAAGCAAGCAGGCAGCCTCCCAGCAGGCCGCCCACGTGGGCGGCGTTATCGATCCCCTGTTTTGCGAAACCCTGCATCAAGGAGTAAACGATAAAGAACCCGATGCTGCCGAGAGTCTGTCTTCTGAAGGATTTGGGCAACTGTTTCCGGTGCTGAAACAACCCGACCAGCAACGCTCCCGTGATCCCGAATACCGCGCCCGACGCGCCCACGGACACCGCCTGCTGAGCCGAGAAGTGAAGGCTCAGTGCGCTGCCGACCAACCCTGACCCGAGGTAGAGCAGAATGAATTGGCGATGGCCATAGATGCGTTCGACCGTAATGCCCGCGCTGGCCAAACCGATCATGTTCATGGCGATATGCATCAGGCCGCTATGGAGGAATGTCGTGGACAACAGCCGCCACCAGTCGCCCCGCTGAACTTCCGATGTCGCGTTGCCGCCCCAGAGCAGCAGCATTTCTGCGGGCGCCTTGGCGATGGTAGCCCCCATCGTGACCGTCATTGCCCAGATGACGACATTCAGGGCGATAAGAACGTAGGTGACCCAAGGAATCGGTGCGAGGGACTTGAGCCGCTCCTGGAATTCCCGTTCCTCAGTCAGCGGATTGCTTTGGCCCTGGGGGGCGGTCAGGGGCTCTCCTGCGTATGACTGGATGCGGCGACTTACCGCCTCATAGAGCTTTTCCTGGGCGACAGGCTCAAGACATCCCAAAGGGATTGTCGGGCGCGACTCGTTTGTTCCTGTCCAAAAATTGCGCTTGTCGGGAAACCCCAGATTCGGGTTCAACTGGAGTTGGAGGGCTCGGGCGTTCTGGGTGTTCTCAAACGTAATCCCGACAATCGCTCGCCAGGGATATTTTTTGGTCTTTCCGGAAAAGAGCCGGGACTCGATGCCTTCCTGGGTAAGGGTGACGGCGGGGTCATTCCCGGCTAATTGCCGGCGCAGGAACCAGTCAACCAGCACCCCGACCAGTACGGTAAGGAAGACGGTGACGCCCATCGCGCCCATTGATCCTCTCGACCCGGCGACCACGGTAACGATGCCGAGGGCGATACCCATCCAGATCCACTTGCGAGCCTTTCCGGCCTGACTGTTCTTCGACGGGTAGATGGTCTCATCGGGGAAACTGGTCAGGAAGGCAGGGCGGCTGTTGCTGCCGTCCCGTATTTCCGTGCCGCCCGCAGTGCCGTCCTTTTTGACGGATGGCGTCGAAACATCTTCAGCAGGGTGAGCCGTTGGATGACCGAAATCGGCGTTTTGTCGTTCAATGGCTTGGCGGCGTAAATCTTGAGCAATCTGGTGCTGATCCGGCGATTCGTTTCCCATGGGCTTTTTGGTCGATATGCAATCGGACTAATTCTATTGCATATACGCAACCAATGGCCCGGCGGGAAGCGTCAACGAGTTGGCGCCGAATAATCTCCCGATGTGGCAGGCTATTCCGACGCTCCCCCCGCCATCTTCCTCAATATCTGCGCCCGGGTCTCCGCCACCGCCGTGGCGAACGCGCCCTTTTCCCCGGCTGCCCGATCGATAATTTTGAGCGCCTCGCCATGCCGCCCCTGATCGGATAGCGTCTGGGCCAGGTTGTTGAGCACCGCCACCGAATCCGGATGGCGCTCGGCGGCCTGTCGCAGCACCTTTTCCGCTTCCCCGAGCTGCCCCAGGGCGTAATGGGCGTTGGCCAGGCCGATGGCGGCGGCCAGGTTGTCAGGCCAGCGGCCCAGGAAGGCCGTGTAGGCGGCGCGGGCGGCAAGCGGGCCGCCAACCCGTTCCATGGCGCTGATCGCTTCCAGATAGCGGGATTCGTTGGCGGTCGCCGGGATGCGGTCGGGGGGCATGGTGACCATGGCCCAGTAGCCGCTCTCCTTCCAGGTGTATTCGAACACGCCCAGAGGCATGGTCAGCCGCTCCTTCATGCCGGAGCGGAGCAGGACTTCGCCCTTGGTGAAATCGTAGCCGGCGGCCACCGAGTAGTGCCAGACGGGGGCGAACCAGACGCCGTAGTCCTGGAGCAGGACCACCGGCGTGCCCGCCGAGACTTCCCGCAGCACGTCCTCGAAGCGGGGGGCAAGCTGGTAGGAGACCATGCCGTAGCGCCGGGGCGCAGCCAGCATTTCCACTTGCAGGCTGCCCTGGCGGGCGGGGAGGTAGACCTGGTCCACCAGGTCCTCGGGGGTGACCTTGAGGTCGAAAGCGGCCAGGCTGGTGGCCAGGGCGGCGGGGCCGCACTGGTAATCCTGCTGCGGGAAGAAGGGCACCTTGTCCAGTTCCACCCGGTCGGGGATATCCGTGGGCAGGTGCTGGCGCAGCTCCTCGGTCTGGGGGGTGATGAGGGCGCAGCCGTGGAGCAGCAGGGCGGCCAGGGAAACGCCCGCTAGGCGGCGGGCGCTTTCCCAGGCGCGGTCGAGGATCGCCGGCACTACTTCTTCCATCCCCAGACGTAGTAGATGGCCGCTGCGATGAGGATCACCACCAGCAGGCCCCAGCCCCAGTCGCTGCTGGCGCCGGCGGGCAGGCTTTGGATCTTGCCGGCGAGGGCATGGACTTCCTGGTCGGTCATGGCGGCGACCCGCTCCGAGGCGGTGCGGGCGTCCAGGCCCAGGGACTGGAGCTGACTCGATACCTCGGTGCGGCTCAGCACCCGCAGGACGGCATCCCGGTCGGCGCGGGCGGTGCTGGAGGCGATGACCTGGTCGACCCCGATCATCCCGGCGTTGGCCGCCTGGAAGGACAGGGACATCACGGTGAGGATGAGCAGGCGGCAGATGAACAGCATGGCTTTCGATTTCATGGAAGACTCCTTGGATCGGCTTGGGGTTGGGGCGCTACGGGAGCGCGGAGACGCCCGAAAATCCTAAGGGCACCGGCTGGGGGCGGAAATACGCCGAGAAATCCATCCTCTTTCGGAAATCCCGGGTACTTCTGCCGGCCTGGGATCGTGTAGTGCCCTACGCCCCGGACCTCAGGCGGGGCCGGGCAACTGCGCTCTTCTGGGCGATGCCCAGGGCCAGGGAGCGGACCGCCTGGACGGCGGCGATCACCTGCCGGGCGGTCTGGCTGCGGTAGAGGCAGATATGCTCGATCCAGCGCTCGTGGGTCGCCCAGGCCAGGAGGTCGTCGGTGGCATGGGTGTAGCCCTCCAGGGTTCCGCCGGGCTGGCGGGCGAAGCAGTCCCGGATGAATTCCCTCAGCAGCAGGCGGCCCGGGGAGAAGGCCGCCAGGGTCTCGTCATAGGCGATCTTCATGGCCACGGTCATGTGCCGGCTGGCGATGGCCAGCTGGGAAGCGGCCAGGCGGTCCCCCAGCCACAGCTCGTAGGCCATGGCCTCGCCGGTCCAGGCGAAGTTCTCCAGCATTTCCCGGTAGAAAAGCCCCTGGGCATTGCCCCGGCCGATGGCGGATCCCTCCCTGCCTTTCCAGCCGGACCACTCCAGTTCGGCGAAACGCTCCAGGGCGGCGGGCAGGTCCTCGGGCCGGTCCAGCCGCACCAGCCGGGGCACAAGGCCGGCCTTGGCCACCCGGTTGTCCCGGCCCCGCAGGGTTTCACGGAGCTTTTTCGAGCGCCCCTGCCAATAGGTGTCGAAGCCTCCTGCCAGGGCGATGCGGATGGTCAGGGCATGGCCGTGGCGGCGGCAGGGCATGGGCCAGGCATCGAAGGGCGGGCTGAAGTCCGGGTCCTGGCCGAGGAAATCGATGCGGGCGGCCAGCCCGGGAAGATCGGCCGCCAGGCGGGAAAGGTGCCGGGAGTCCGCCAGGATGGTCGGGCCGAGGGTGGCCAGGGGCGGGAAGAAGCCGGTCCAGATGCCCGCCTTGGCCGGCTTGAGGATGCAGGCGCCCTGGGCCTTGCCGCCCTTCTCCAGGAGGCACAGATGCTCGCTGCCGTCGCCGAAATGGCGGAGCAGGGGATCGAGGTAGCGGCTGTCGAGCAGGGGATGGCCGGCCGTGATATGCCGATTCAGTTCGTCCCACTGGTCGGCGCAGCCCGCCAGGGACCGGTTGAGGGGTTTGATGCACCAGCGGTGGTTTGGCATTTTTTCACCCGCAGTCGGAAAGGGATGGCTGCGAGTGTGGCAAGGCCGGAAGCCGCGCTGAATGGGGCTTTTCCGGAAAGGGGCGGGCGGGAACGCTCCAATCCGGACTGGTCAGGCGCTCCGCAATATCCCTACCGCCGGCTGACGATGACGATGCCCGCCACCACCAGGGCGGCTCCCGCCATCTGGTACAGGGAGATGCTTTCCCCCAGCAGCCACCAGCCGAAGGCGATGGTGAGCAGCGGGCCGA
>JBLNBI010000009.1:0-9376 GCA_050259815.1 Actinomycetota bacterium
CGATGGCCGGGAGTTATCTCCGGACGAACTGATCATGCAGCGCGCCGCCAGTCAGGGATGCGCCATCACAGATGCCGAGAACCGGCTGGAATTCCGGGACGGGCGGCAGGTCTGGCTGTACGGCCATGCGACGCCCCTGTATTACCATGACGGCGCTGTGCGAGGGGTAGTGGCCGTCTTTTCGGACATCACCGAGCGTAAACAGGCCGAGCAGCAGATACGGGCCAGCGAGATCCGCTTCCACTCCACCTTCGACCAGATGGCCGTCGGCCTGGCCCACGTCTCCCAGGAGGGCTTGCTGCAAAGGGTCAATGCCAAGTTTGCCGCCATTACCGGCTACGACCGCCAGACCCTGGAGCGCATGAGCTTCCAGGAAATCACCCACCCGGACGACCTTCAGGCTGACCTGGATTACGTGGCGAAGCTGCTCGCCGGCAGCATTTCCGGCTATACGATGGAAAAGCGCTACATCCGCAAGGACGGGACCGCCATCTGGTGCAACCTTACGGTTTCCCTGGTGCGAACCGCCGCCGGGGAGCCGGACTATTTCGTTTCGGTGGTGGAAGACATCCAGGCCCGGAAGGAGGCGGAGGCGGCATTGGCGGAGGAACGGGACGCCCGTCATCGTTTGCTGGCCACCCAGGTGGCCGAGCGGACGACGGAGTTGGCCCACTCCAACGAGGCGTTGTTACGCAGCAACATGGAACTCAGTAACTTCGCCCATGTGGCTGCCCACGATTTGCAGACGCCCCTTCGCTCCATTGCCGGCTTCGCCCAGCTCCTCCAGTCGTCGGCGGGCGGCAAGCTGGCCGGAGAGGAACTCGAATGGCTCAAGCTGATCGTCGGCAATACCCGGCGCCTGCAGGAGCTCATTCACAGGCTTCTGGCATATTCCCGGCTGGACGCCCAAGCCCGGGCCTATGAGGAAACGGATCTCCAGGAGCTGTTGAACCAGGTGATTTCCGCCCTGAATGGCCCAATCAAGGAATCCGGCGCAATCGTCTCCTGCAGCGGATTGCCGACCCTGGCGGTGGACCGGACGCAAGTGGCGCAGCTGTTTCAGAACCTGATCGAAAACGCCCTCAAGTACCGGTCCGACAAACCGCTTTGCCTATCGATTTCCAGCAGGCGCCAGGGAGGCGAATGGATATTCTCGGTGGCGGATAACGGTATCGGGATCGATCCGAAACACCACCGGCGAATTTTTGAAATCTTCCGACGGCTTCATTCCTATGCCGAAATTCCCGGGACGGGCATCGGCCTCGCCATTTGCCAGCGGATCGTTTCCCGCCATGGCGGCCATATGTGGGTGGAATCGGAGAAGGGCAAAGGGAGCATCTTCCGTTTTTCCCTACCCGCCGCGAGTCCGAAAGCCTGATCGGCTGATTCGCCCGGGGCACAACGGTCGGGCCATGGCATCCCGCCGATCGGGTGACGGAACGGGGCGCGGTCCTGGGCGCTATCGGCGCGAGTAGTACCGCGCCGCGGCATCCATCTCTTCACAGCTCATCTGGCGGGTGATATTGCGCATCTGTCCGTAGATGTCGTTGGCGCGCTCTCCAAGGGCGAAGGCCCTGAGCTGGGCCCGGACGTAGGTCTCCGGCTCCCCATCCAGGCGGGGGCTGGCGGCCTTGTGGTCGATGCCGCCGTGGCAGGAGTCGCAGGCGGGGATGTTGCGCATGGGGGCGCCGTGGCGGACGATGGCCGGCGCCTCGTCCGGCTGCGACTCCTCCGGCGGCGCTTCCCTGGGCAGGTAGGCGTAGTAGGCGGCCAGGTCCCGCATGTCCTGGTCGGACAGGTTCTGCACCAGGGGGGCCATGACGGCGCTCCGCCTGTGCCCTGCCTTGTAGTCCCGCAACTGCTTGTAGATGGCCTCGTCGTACTGCCCCGCCAGGTTGGGGGAGTCGGCCCGGCTCATGCCCCGGGCGCCGTGGCACATGGTGCATTGCATGGCCAGGGTGGCGCCCCGGCCGATGGAGAGGCTGTCCGCCGGCTGCATCATCTTCGACGTGACGATCACGTCGCTGGGCCGGGCCACGGGCGAGGTGGGCTGCTGCAGGGGCCGCCAGGGCCGGGCCACGCCGGCGGCGCTGCAGATGGCGTTCCACAGGCCGCTGATGGAGCTGTCCCGCTGGGCGCTGGGTATCCATATGTAGCCGATGAGGCCCGCCACGATGGCGAGGGCTGCCAGGATGGCGATGCTGGCCGCAGTCCAGTTGGTATCCGCCTTCATCGTTCTTCCCCGATGGGGACCGCCGGCACCGAGGTCTGCTTGAGGCTCATGAGCTGGGCGATGGGGAAACCGTAATTGACCACGGTGAGGCCGATCATCAGGGCCAGCCAGAGGGCGAAGCCGTTGAGTACCGCCGGCAGTTTGCCGGTGGGATGGGCCGGGGTGCTGAACTGGAATTCCGGCAGGTTGATCCGGTTGGCGAAGTGCCCCCGCACCAGGATGAGGAGAAAGAGGACCACCGACGCCACCAGCAGCAGTCCGCCCAGGAAGGTGATGGTGACGGCCACGGCCTGGGGGGCGACGGCCGGGTGGCCGTAGTCGAAGTAGGCCATGCGCCGGGGCATCCCGAGGATGCCGACGAAATGCCAGGGGAAGGTCACCACCAGCATGCCCACGAACCACAGCCAGAGCTGGGCCCGCATCAGCTTCAGGTCATCCAGGGCGCGGCCGGTGAGGTGGGGCCACAGGTCGTAGGCGATGGCGAAGTACATGATGACGATGGCGCCGCCGAAGATGAGGTGGAAGTGGCCGGTGATCCACTGGGTGTTGTGGACGGCGAAGTCCATCTGGTAGCTCATGTTGATGATCCCCCCGGCGCCGCCGAAGCCCAGCAGCACGAAGGAGAAGGCCACCGCCAGCATCATGGGATTCCGCCAGGGCAGGGCGGCGATCCAGCCGAAGAAGCCCTTGCCGCCCCGCAGCCGGCCGGCGATCTCGGCCGAAGCGCAGATGGTGAAGATGGTGAGCAGGGTGGGCACCGACACCATGCCGGTGAAGGCGGCGTGGACGAATTTCACCCCGGCCCCCACCTGGGGGTCCTGGAAGAGGTGGTGGATGCCGATGGGCATGGAGAACACCAGGAAGAGGATGAAGGCGATGCGCCCCATGGCGTCGCTGTAGAGCCGCCCGCCGATGGCCCGGGGCACCAGGGTGTAGAAGGCGATGTAGGTGGGCATGAGCCAGAAATAGACGATGGCGTGGAGGGTCCAGGAGAAGAACACCCGGGCGAGTCCCGCGTCGATGGTGGCTTTCCAGCCCAGGGCCACCGGCAGGATCTGGAAGAGCAGCTCCATGGCCGCCCCCAGGGAGGTCCAGGCCCACAGGTAGGCGCCGGCCACGTTGGCGAACATGGGCAGGGGCACCGACTCCCCGGGATGGGCCTTCTTCCAGGCCCGCAGGTTGATGGACATGAGGGCCACCCAGATCCAGGAGCCCACCACCACCAGGACGATGCCGATGTAGTAGAAGGGGTTGGCGATCATGGGGGGATAGAAGGTGTAGAGCACCGAAGCCAGCCCCAGGGAAACCGGCGCCATGGCCGTCACTACCCCCAGCACCACCAGGCTGAAGCCGGCCCAGGCCCAACGCACGCCGATGAGGCGCTGCTTCAGGGCCAGTTCGACGATGGCGTAGCCGAAGCCCATGGCCACCAGGGTGGGCAGGACATAGCCCATGGCCGAGCCGTGGGCGGTGACCGAGCGGTAATAGAGCTCGGGGTTGTCGATCCAGCCGTGGCCGGGGGCGCGGACGTACATCTGCCATTCCCCCAGGAGGGCGGCCACGGCGAAGGCCGCGAACCCCAGCCAGAAGTGGGCGAGCACCAGGCGCCGGGTGTCTTCATTGAGCACAGGAAAGCCTCCTGGTCTTGGCGGCCCGCTGCAGGAATTCGGCCTTGTCCACCACCTTCACATGGGCCCACATCCCCGCATGGCCGACCCCGCAGAACTCGTGGCAGGGCATCACCAGGTCGGCGGGCTTCCTGAAGGTGGTCTTGAAGGTGGAGACGTAGCCCGGTTCCAGCATCACATTCACATTGGTCTGGGCGATGTTGAAGCCGTGGACCACGTCGGCGCTGGTGCCCCGGAAGGTGATCGGCGTATCCGTGGGGATCAGCAGGCACTGGGGGGTGAAGGAATACTGGTTGCCCACCAGGCGCACGGTCACCGAACCGTCGCTCTCGATGGCGCTGCCCAGGTTGTCCTCGGTGAATTCCCCGGCCAGGTGCAGGGTCGTCGGGTCTACCGTCTCCAGCCGCATGGGGGGCATGGTGGCCCAGTGCAGGCTCATGTATATCATCATGCCGATCAGGAAGGCGATGATGGCCAGGGTGACGGTGGCCCAGCGCATCTCCGCCCGGGCGGCAACCCGGGCGCTGTCGTGGCTGCTGTCGGTCGGCATCGCTCAGGCCCTCGGGAGATAGACGAGGAAATAGAAGGCCAGCCAGATGGCGACCACGATGGCGGCGGCAGTGCCCGCCAGGGCGAAGGCGCCCACCGGCCCGCGGCTGACGATTTCATCCACGGCGGCCTGGTCGGAAACGGAAACAGATGGGGGCTCGGTTTCGATCAGCATGGCTCAATCCAGGGTGGCGGCCCGCAGGGCATTGACTTCCCGCGCCGTGACCGGCGCCCCGTGGTTGCCCCAGGCGGTGCGGATATAGGTGACCACGGCGGCAATCTCCCCGTCCGACAGGAACTGGGCGAAGGGGGGCATGCCGTAGGGCATGGGATTCCTCCGGGTGCCCGGGGGATAGCCGCCGTTCAGGACCATGCGGATGGGATTGACCGCCGAGGCCATTTCGATGGACTGGTTGTTGGCGAGCGGCGGGTAATGGGGCAGCTTGCCGAGTCCGGCGGCACCGTGGCAGTTGCCGCAGTCCCGGTCGTAGATGCGCCGCCCCTCCGAGAACATCTGGGTGGCCTCGGCGGTGAGAGGCGAGTTTTCCGGTTCGGGGTTGGAGGTCTCCCGGGGCGGCAGGCTCTTCAGGTATACGGCCATGGCCCGGACATCGTCGTCGGAAAGGTACTGCAGGCTGTTGTAGGTGACCTCGGCCATCGGCCCATAGACCGCTCCCCGGTTGGAAATGCCGGCCTGGAGCAGGTCCACGATATCCTCGATTTTCCATTCACCCAGCCCCGCCTCCCGGTTGGAAGTGAGCGACGGGGCGTACCAGTTCTGCATCGGGATCAGCCCGCCTTCGAAAGCCGCCGCCTCGGAGGCGCCGCCCAGGGCATTGATGGGGGTGTGGCACATGGAGCAGTGGCCCAGACCCTGGACCAGGTAGGCGCCCCGGTTCCATTCCGCCGACTTGTTCGTATCGGGCTGGTATTCGCCTTCCTTGAAGTACAGGGTGCGCCAGCCGATGAGGAGCGCCCGGTTGTTGTAGGGGAAGCGCATGTCGTGGGGCCGGTTGGGCTGGCGTACCGGCGGCACGGACTTGAGGTAGGCGAAGATGGCGTCGCAGTCCTGCCGGGTGACCTTGGTGTAGGCCGCGAAGGGCATGGCGGGGTAGAGGAGGGCGCCGTCCCGGGAGCGGCCGGTGTGCATCATGTTGTAGAAGTCGTCGGCGCTCCATTTGCCGATGCCGGTTTCCGGGTCCGGCGTGATGTTGGGGGAATAGAGGGTGCCGAAAGGGGTGGGCAGGGGCCGGTTGCCGGAAAAGATCCGGGTGCCCGGGATGGTGTGGCAGGCGATGCAGTCCCCCGCCTGGGCCAGGTACTTGCCCCGCTCGATAAGGGCGGACTCAGGCCGGGCGCCCCGGCCCGTCTGGGCGGCAGCGGCCAGCAGCATCCCGCCCAGGAGCAGGAATGCCAAGGCCAGGGAGAGGAATTTCGTGGGCTGGGGCAGGGCGGGCATGGTGGGCTCGGACCTATTGCCGCTGGCTGCCGCAGTCGAGGGGGAGCCGCAGGGGCCCGGCGCGGATCGGCCGGACGCTGGGGTTGGCCGGCAGGGAGGAGAGCCAGGAGGAGATGGCGGTGACGTCCTCCTCGGTAAGCCGGGCGGCGATGAGCTGCATGCAGTCCGGGGCCAGCGCCGTGCGGGTGCCGTAGCGCCAGGCGCCGAGCTGGGCGCTGATGTAGTCGGTGCGCAGCCCCAGGAGTCCGGGGATGCCGGGTTCCCGGCCGTTCAGTTCCGGCCCGTGGCAGGCGACGCAGGGGGGAATCCGGCGGGTGGGGTCGCCGTTGGTGACCAGGCGCTGGCCCCGGCCGAGCACCGCCTGGGAGGCGGTGGGCCGGGCCGGGGTGAAGGCGGGCAGGGGCTGGGCGGCGAAGTATTCCGCCATCTTCTGGAGGTAGGGGTCCGGGAGATAGGCCAGCAGGTAGTTCATGGGGGTGTACTTGCGTCGCCCCTCCCGGAAGGCGACCAGCTGGTTGTACAGGTAGCCTGCGGGCTTGCCGGCCAGCCTGGGGAAATAGACGTTGCCGACGCCCTTGCCCCGTTCCCCGTGGCAACCGACGCAGGCCAGGACCCGGGCTTCGATGGTGTCCGGCACTTTGTCCGATGGGGTACCCGCCGCCCCCTGGGCGGTTGCCGCGGTGCTGACGATGAAGGCGCAACAAGCTGTCGCAAGGCGCAGGCTTCGGATCATGCAGGTCCCTGGATCTGATCGAGTCAGGTGGTTGGGAGCGAATATCTCGCGGCCGGGATCGGCGTCGAGACAGTCGAGGCTTGCTTTGTCGCTAGACTGGGTGCCGCCGGGAAAATCCCAGCCCTACCCGGGGAATAAGGTGATGATTCGAGGCGAAACCGGTCATTCCGGTAATCGGGCAGCCGTCAGGCGTTCCTGGACAGGCTACCAGCTTGACCTTCGTCAGCCGGGCTCCGCCGGCCATGCCGTATCATTGGGGCCGGTTCCTCCGGAGCATCCATCCTTGATCATTTCGGAAGCAAGACTTCCCAAGCCAGAGGCGGCAGATGGCGCCATTGCGCCCGCATCGGCGCTGACCGCCACGGCGGGGCTGTGGGCCGCGGGCCTGACCCTCCTGCTGCTCATCGGCCAGGCGCTGCCCACCGCCAAATTCTTCAGCGATCCGTCCCATTACCTGCCCCTCCACATCGTCCTGGAATTTTTCGCCATTTCCATCACGGGCATGGTTGCCGGGCTGGCCTGGAGCCTGCGGGAACGGATGCCGAACAGCTACCGCACCCTGCTGGGGGCCGGATTCCTGGCCGTGTGCTGCATCGACGTGGCCCATACCCTGTCCTTTGCCGGCATGCCGACCGTGGTTACCGCCAGCGGTCCGGAAAAAGCCATCAATTTCTGGCTGGCGGCCCGTTTCATCGCCGCCGCCACCTTCCTCGCCATCGCCGTCACCAAGCCCCGGAACTGGTCGCCCGGGGCCTGCCTGGGGACGTTCGGACTGTCCGTCGCCCTGGTCCTCCTGATCCTGTGGGCCGGCCTGTACCACGCCGACGTGATGCCGCGCACCTTCATCCCCGGCCAGGGGCTGACCTTATTCAAGATCGCTTCGGAATACCTCCTCGCCGGCACCTATTTCGCAGCGGGCATCCTGATTTTTTTCAACGCCTGCCGGACCGGCAACCGGGATTGGCTGTGGCTGGCTGCGGCGGCCTGGGTGCAGGGCCTGGCGGAGCTGTTCTTCACCCTTTACGCCGACGTTACCGACGTCTTCAACCTGCTGGGCCACGTGTATAAGGCGCTGGCCTACGCCATGGTCTATCGGGCCCTCTTCGTGGCCGGGGTCCTGGCCCCGTACCGGGAACTGGATGCCGAACGCCGCCGGCTGCGGGAGAGCGAGCAGCAGCTCCGCACCCTCAGCGACAACCTGCCGGGGGGGCTCGTCTATCAGCTGGATGTGGGGCCCGATGGAAGCCGGCGCCGCTTCACCTACCTGAGTTCGGGGATCGAGGAACTGCACGGGGTTTCCGTCGAAGAGGGATTGGCGGACGCCATGGCCCTTTACGGACAGGTCATCGACGAGGACAGGGCGCATCTTGCGGAGCAGGAAGCCCGGGCCATCGCCGATCTGGGACCTTTCAATGTGGAAATGAGAATCCGGCGCCGCGACGGCCAGGTCCGCTGGATACTGGTCCGCTCCGCCCCCCGTCGGCTGGCCAACGGCCATGTACTCTGGGATGGCATCGAACTGGACATCACGGAGGTCAAGCAGGCGGAAGCCGCCCTCAAGTCCTCGGAACAACGCTTCAAGGACATCGTAAACAGCACCGACGGTATCGTCTGGGAGGCGGATGCCCAGACTTTCCAGTTCACCTTCGTCAGCCAGAAGGCGGAAGAGCTCCTGGGCTTCCCCGTCGAAGACTGGTATCGGCCGGGGTTCTGGGTGGACAACCTCCATCTGGATGACAAGACCTGGGCCCCGAATTTCTGCGCGTCCTGCGCAGGCCGGTTCGAGCCCCATGATTTCGAATACCGCTTTGTCGCCCGGGATGGCCATACGGTGTGGCTCCACGACATCGTCACCGTCGTGGCGGAGGAGGGGAGGCCGCGCTGGCTGCGGGGCATCATGATCGACATCACCCAGCGCAAGGAAACCGAGCTGGAGCTGGACCGCTACCGCAACCACCTGGAAACCATCGTCAAGGAACGCACCGCCGAACTGACCCTGGCCAAGGAGGCCGCCGAGGCCGCCAATATCGCCAAGAGCACCTTCCTGGCCAACATGAGCCACGAGATCCGGACGCCCCTCAACGCCGTCACCGGCATGGCGCGCCTGATCCGCCGGGGCGGCCTGTCTCCCGACCAGGCCGACCGCCTGGACAAGCTGGAAGCCGCCGGGGAACATCTCCTGGACATCATCAACGCCATCCTGGACCTCTCCAAGATCGAGGCCGGCAGGCTGGAACTGGAGGAGGCGCCTGTCCGGCTCGATCAGGTGGTCGGCAATGTCAAATCCATCCTCATCTCCCGGATCGAGGAGAAGCATCTCGCCTTCAACGTGGAGATGGCCGACTGTCCGGGCCCCCTCCTGGGCGACCCGGTCCGCCTCGAGCAGGCCCTGCTGAACTACCTCACCAATGCCGTCAAATTCACGGATGACGGATTCGTGAGCCTGCGTTGCCGGGTGGCCGGCGAGGACGAGGAGAGCGTTTGCGTCCGCTTCGAGGTCCAGGACAGCGGGATCGGCATCGAGCCCGATGCCCTGGGCAAGCTCTTCGTCGCCTTCGAGCAGGCGGACAACACCATGACCCGGAAATACGGCGGGACCGGCCTGGGGCTGGCCATCACCCGCCAGCTGGCCCGGCTCATGGGCGGGGATGCCGGGGCGGAGAGCATTCCGGGCGTCGGCAGCACCTTCTGGTTCACCGTCCGGCTCACGAAGGCAGCCCAGGCCACGACCGCCGACGGACCGCTTCCCACCGACGCGGAAGCCCTGCTGCTCC
>JBLNBI010000010.1:0-24434 GCA_050259815.1 Actinomycetota bacterium
TCGATGCAGACCGCCTCATCCACGATGCGGTTCACGAAGGAAGAATTGGCGCCGTTTTCCAGGAGCCGCCGCACCAAGTAAGGCAGCAGGGTGGCGTGGCTGCCCACCGGGGCGTAGATGCGGCAGCGCCGATCCGCTCCAAGAACATTGTCATAAAGGGGCTCTCCCATGCCGTGGAGGCACTGGAATTCGTAATCGACGATGCCCCGCTCCCGGGCCATCTCGAAGACCGACGAGAGGGTATGGGCGTTGTGGGTGGCGAACTGGGGATAGACGGCGTCGCCGGCCTCCAGCAGGCGCCGGGCGCAGACCAGGTAGGCCAGGTCGGAATGGACCTTGCGGGTATAGACCGGGTAGCCCGCCTGGCCCTCTACCTGGGCCCGCTTGATCTCGCTGTCCCAGTAGGCGCCCTTCACCAGGCGCACCATGAGCCGGCGGCCGGTGCGGCGGGCCAGGTCGACCAGACAGTCGATGACGAAGGGGCAGCGTTTCTGGTAGGCCTGGACCACGAAGCCCATGCCTTCCCAGCCGGCCAGGCCGGGGTCGGCGGCGAGGCGCTCCAGGAGGTCGAGGGAAAGGTCCAGGCGTTCCGATTCCTCCGCATCGATATTGAGCCCGATGCCGTAGTCCCGGGCGAGCGCCATGAGGGCGCGGAGCCGGGGCAGCAGCTCCGCCATGACCCGCTCCCGCTGGGCGCGGACGTAGCGGGGGTGCAGGGCCGAGAGCTTGACCGAGATCCCCGGCCCTTCCTTCACCCCCCGGCCCGCGTTGGCCCGGCCGATGGCGTGGATGGCGGTCTCGTAGGCTTCCAGGTAGCGTTCGGCGTCGGCGGTGGTCAGGGCGGCTTCGCCCAGCATGTCGAAGGAGTAGGCGTAGCCCCGGGCCTCGTTGGCCCGGCTGCGCAGCAGCGCCGCGTCGATGGTCTCGGCCATGACGAACTGCTGGCCCAGGAGCTCCATGGCGAACTCCACTCCCCGCCGCACCACCGGCTCGCCGCTCCTGGCTACCAGGCGGGTCAGCGCCCCGGCCAGTTCCCGCTCGCTGCGGGTGCCCACCAGCCGGCCGGTGATCATCAATCCCCAGGTGGCGGCATTCACGAATATGGAATCGCTGTGGCCCAGGTGGGATGCCCAGTCTCCCTTGCCGATCTTGTCCCGGATGAGGCGGTCGGCGGTGGCCGGGTCGGGGATGCGGAGCAGGGCTTCCGCCAGGCACATGAGGGCGATGCCCTCCTGGCTGGACAGGGAAAATTCGTGCATCAGGTGATCGACGCCGCTCCCGTGCCGGCGCTGGCGCCGCACCGCGGCCACCAGGGCGCGGGCCCGGGCGTCGACGGCGGCCAGGTCGGGCCGGCGGCTGGCCCGGTCGTCGGCCATCTCCCGGGCCAGGTCGGCGACGCAGGCTTCCTCATCCCGGCGGCAGGCCAGGGAAATGGCCCGGCGCAGAGGCGGGGCGGGGGCTTCGGTGAATGCTGTTCCCATGGCCGATCCTCCTCATGCCGGACGGATGTCCGGCGCTCCTTCATGAGACAGGGATAAACGGCGTTTGTGCCGCCATCATCTTATTGAAAGCGTGGTGAAAACCCCAAGGGGGAAGAGTAAAATTGCCGCCCCCGCAAATTACGCTGGGCTATCGGAGTCCAATCATGTCCCGTTTCCCCCTTCGCATTCAGCTGCTGTTCCTTTCCCTGGCCCTGGTGACGGGCTTCGTCTTTTTCGGGATGGGGACCTGGAAGACCCTGAACGATTCCAAGATCGGCGGCACCGCCTACAACCGCATCGTCATGCACAAGGATCTGGTCGCCGACATCCTGCCGCCGCCCAACTACATCATCGAGTCCTACCTCACTGTGCTGCTCCTGGCCGACCCGGACCGCTCCGGCGAGCGGGAGGAGGGCATCAAGAAGCTGGGGGAACTGCGCAAGGATTACGACACCCGCCACAGCTTCTGGCTCACCCAGCCCCTGCCCGAGGAGCTGAAGAAGCTCTTCCTGGACAAGGCCCACCAGCCCGCCGAGAAATTCTTCCAGGTAGTGGACGGCAAGTTCCTGCCCGCCCTGAAAGCCGGCAAGACGGCCGAGGCCGCCGCCGTCGTCCATGAGCTGGACGCCCTGTACCAGCAGCACCGCCAGGCCATCGACGAGGTGGTGAAGATCGCCAGCGCCGACCAGGCCGCCGTCGAGACCGCCACCGACGCCCAGGTCCAGCGGGGCGCCTGGATTCTGGTGGTCATTTTCGGACTTTCCTGCCTGGCCACCCTGGCGGTGAACCTGGTGTTCGGCAAGTCCCTGCACCAGGGCATCGATGAGGCCCGCCGTGCCCTGGCCGAAATGGGCGCCGGCAACCTCTCCTATGCCATTCGCACCCGCCGGGAAGACGAGCTGGGCGACCTGCTCCGTTCCGTGGACGGGACCATGGCCCAGCTGCGCAATACCGTGGGCAGCATCCGGGATGCGGCCGAGACCGTGAGCAGTTCCTCCACCCAGCTGCTGGCCAGCATCGAGGAAATCGCCGACGCCAGCGAGGCCCAGAGCGGCGCCGTCGGCTCGGTTGCCGCCACCGTCGAGGAAATGAGCAGCGGCATCGCCCAGATGGCCGGGGTGTCCGCCACCTCCAAGGAGCGGGCGGCCGGCGCCGAGCAGGCTTGCACCGAAGGCAGCGGCGAGATCGAGGCCACCGTCTCCGTGGTCCAGCAGCTCGCTTCCGACGTGCAGAACACCGCCGAGTCCATCAACCTCCTGGGCGAGAATTCCCGCCAGATTTCCACCATCATCAGCGCCATCCGGGAAATCGCCGACCAGACCAACCTGCTGGCCCTGAACGCCGCCATCGAGGCCGCCCGGGCCGGCGAGGCGGGCCGGGGCTTCGCGGTGGTGGCGGACGAGGTCCGGAAGCTGGCCGAGCGTACCGCCCAATCCACCGACCAGATCGGCACCATGATCAGCCAGATCCAGCAAGGCATCTCCCAGGCCGTGGGCAGCATGAGCGAAGGTTCCGAGCGGGCCTGCACCAGCATCGAGGTGGTGCAGCGGGCGCGCCAGACCATGACCGGCATCGCCAGCGAAACCACCGCCCTGATGCGGGACATCGAGGACATCGCCATCGCCCTGGAATCCCAGCGCCAGGGCAGCGGCAGCATCGCCGTGGAAATCGACAAGATCGCCCGGGCTTCCGAGAGCAACAGCTCCACCACCCACCAGGTGGCGGCCACCGCCCGGGACATGTCCGACACCGCCAAGCGGCTCCGGAACGCCGTGTCCGTCTTCCGCTGCTGACGGGCTTCTCCGCCCGATGAACAACGGCCCCGGATTCCGGGGCCGTTTGCTTTTGGGGGTTCGGCCCACCCCAGATCTACCGCCTTTCCCCCCGAACTGGTTGTCCCGGCCCGCCGTCCATCCGTACCTTGCAGACAATAACGGAAGGACCGCCATGCCGCTATCCGACATCATCCTGGTGCTCAATTCCCTGGACCGTTCCGAGGACGGCTGGGGAAGGGAGTTCCGCTACGTCTCGGCCGGCAACCGGGTCTTCGCCTATGTGGGCGGCCTGCGGCTGCAATCCTTTTTCCTGCCGGTGCGGCGGGCCGGAAACGGGGAAATCCTCGGCCACCAGGCCCTGCTTGACGTGGACGATTTCGACTTCCTGGCGGAGCGCGGCTCCCTGCCCGCCGACGGCGCCGAGGCGGCCGAGCTGGACCGCCGGGTATGCACCCTCCATGCCCTCAACTACCTGCTCCAGCCGGAGCAGGGCACCCTGTTCCTCAATGCCCATCCCCGCACCGGGGCGGACGGCGGCCCAGTGTTCGCCTTCGAGGACATCCTGCGTCCCTGCGGCCTGCTGCCGGAGCGGGTGGCGCTGGACTTCGACCGGTCCGAGGGGGCCGCGATAAGGACTCCCCCGGGCAGCCCGCAGCCTTGGCTGCCGCCTGTTACTTCCGGTCTCTGTCGCTGCTGATCCCGCCGGCTATTTCCGTTCCAGGGGCTTCACCGCCGGGCCGTGGAGTACCTCGCCGTCGTAGCCGAAGCGGGAGCCATGGCAGGGGCAGTCCCAGCTCCTTTCCGCCGGGTTCCAGTGGAGGATGCAGCCCATGTGGGTGCAGACCGGGGAAAGCCGATGCACCTGCCCCTCCTCGTCCCGGTAGAGGGCGACGTTGCCGTGCAGGCTATGGACGATGCGCCCTTCCCCCGGGGGGATGGTGTCGCTGTCCGTGCCGCCCACCCGGTCGGCCACGAAGTGGGCCGCCACCTTGGCGTTGTGCTTGACCAGTTCCGGCAGGCTGGCCAGGTCCAGGCGGCTGGGGTCGAAGACCTCGGCCCAGGGATTGGCGCGGCCCAGGATCAGGTCGGTGAGGAGCATGCCGGCCACCGTGCAGCCGGTCATGCCCCAGCCGTTGAAGCCGGTGGCTACGGAGAGATGCCGGGAATGGTGGGTAGTGCGCCCGATGTAGGGCACCCGGTCCAGGGTGAAATTGTCCTGGGTGGACCAGCGGTATTCCACCGAACGCACCGGCAGGCGGTGCCGGGCCATCAGCTCCAGGCGCTGGTAGCAGGCCGCCGTGTCGCCCCCTTCGCCCGCCTTGTGGCCTTCCCCGGTGATGAGGAGCAGCTCCTCCCCGTCCGGCAGGGGCTGGGGCCGCAGGCTGAAGGATTCGGCGGTGTCGATGAACATCCCCGGCGGCGCCGGGCCATCGATGCGCACCGCCAGGACGTAGCTGCGCTGGGGTTGCAGGCGGGAGGCGAAAAGGGCCTTGTCGCCAAAGGGGAAATGGCTGGCGACGATCACCTCCCGGGCTTTCACCGTGCCCCGGTCGGTGGAGACGGTACAGGGCTCCCCCTGGTCCACGTCAAGGACCCGGGTGGCCTCGAAGATGTGGCTGCCCTCCCCGGGGATGTCCCAGGCCAGGGCCAGCAGGTATTTGCGGGGATGGAAGCGGGCCTGGCGGTCGAAGCGCACCGCCGCCTTCACCGGGAAGGGCAGGGGCACCTCCCGGACCAGGGACGCCGGCAGGCCGAGGGAGAGGGCGGCCCTGGCCTCGGCTTCCACCGCCTCCACTCCATCGGCCTCCTCGGCATAGGTGTAGGCCTCGGTGCGGGTGAAGTCGCAGTCGATAGCCTTGTCCTTCACCACGGCCTCGATGCGCTCGATGGCCGCCTGCTGGGCCTCGCCGTAGGCTCGGGCCTTGGCCTCGCCGAAGTGGCGGATGAGGTGGTCGTAGATGAGGGTGTGCAGCGCTGTGATCTTGGCGGTGGTGTGGCCGGTCACGCCGGTAACGATGCGCCCGGCTTCCAGCACCGCCACGGTCAGCCCCGCCTCCTTCAACAGGGTGGCCGCCGTCAGCCCGGCCAGGCCGCCGCCCACTACGGCCACATCCACTTCGACGCCCTCATGGAGGGGCGGGAAGTTAGTTTCCGGGGTGGTGTCCAGCCACAGGGACGTGGGCCGGCCGGGGAGGGAGGGGCGATGCTCGGACATGGCGGGATGGATTTGCGGATTCGGAGTCATCGGCCTGCAATGCCCATTCCCACCGGGCCGGGAGGCCGCCCCGGCCGCCTCCGGTAACTACTGCAGCGCGCCGGAAAAAAGTACATGGCGGGGAAGGATGCCCCGCCGCCGGCCGGCGGCACGGCGCTTGCTGCGGATGCGGGTCACCCTGCCAGAAGAGGTATCCGGCATGAAATTCAATCCATCGACCCCCACCCCCAACAAGCCCGGCCGCGTGCCCGACAGCATCGACGACGAGCGGGACGAGACCGATGCCAGCCGGCCGAATCCCGCCCCGGCCCCGACGGCAACGCCGGCGGCCGGCGACGCCCGGGACAACGATCCGGAGAAGCTGAAGCAGAACCGCGATCACCTGCGGGTGAACGAGGAACACAAGACGCCCGAAATGGAGAAGGGCCACCGGGGCACCTTCCCCTGATTTTCTGAGTTCGGCCGAAAGTGGAGCGCATTCCGGCCGGGCTTTTCGACACCTCCGGCGATCCCATCCTCACCGTCACCATCACCGCCCTCCTGGCGGTGGTGGGGGCGCTTCTCGTCCATGCCCTGCTGCGGGCGGTTTCGTTGCGTCTCACCGCCCGAAGGCCCTACCTGCCGCTACTGCTGAAGAAGGCGGTGGGCCCGACCCGCCTCCTCTTTCCTGTCCTGGCCCTCCAGGCGGTGTGGCTCACGGCGCCGGCCGGGTATCCGGGCCTTGCCGGTTGGCGCCACGCCACCCTGCTGGCGGGCATCGGCGCCACCACCTGGCTGGTGGTGAATCTCCTGGTGGGCATCCGGGACATCGTCGTGCGCCGCTTCCCGGCGGACATCGAGGACAACCTGGTGGCCCGCCGCATCCTCACCCAGACCACGGTGCTGATGCGCACCCTGTCCGCCGTGGCGGTGCTGCTGGGGATATCCACGGCCCTCATGACCTTCCCGGCGGTGCGCCAGGTGGGCACCAGCCTCATCGCCTCGGCCGGGGTGGCGGGGCTGGTGGTGGGCTTCGCCGCCAAGCCAGTACTGGGCAACCTCATCGCCGGCCTGCAGATCGCCCTGACCCAGCCCATCCGCATCGACGACGTGCTCATCATCGAAAATGAATGGGGCAGGGTGGAGGAAATCACCGGCGCCTACGTGGTGGTGAAGATCTGGGACGAGCGCCGCCTCATCGTGCCGCTGCAGTGGTTCATCGAGCACCCCTTCCAGAACTGGACCCGCCAGACCGCCCACATCATCGGCACCGTCTTCCTGTGGGCGGACTACCGCATGCCGGTGGAGCCCCTGCGCCGGGAGCTGGCGGCCATCTGCAAGGCTGCGCCGGAATGGGACGGCCAGGTGTGCATCCTGCAAGTCACCGACGCCACCCACCAGGCCATGCAGCTGCGGGCTTTGGTGAGTTCCAAGGACTCCGGCCTCAACTGGGACCTGCGCTGTCGGGTCCGGGAAGGGCTGGTGGCCTTCATGCAGCGGGAACACGCCGATGCCCTGCCCCGGCTGCGGGCCGAAATGGCCCCGGCCGGGCCTTGCCATGAAGAGACCGGGGCGGAGCGGGGGGAGGAGGGGCAGCTCTCCAGCGCCAAGAGCGCGGCGACGCCGGAGAGGCGGAGGGAGCGGCGGCGGGGCGGCGTGCGCATGGACTAGTCCATGACAAGCTCTAGAACACCCAGCCTGCCTGGAGCAGGAACTTGTCGCGTGGCGCCGGCTCGCTGGTGGGCGCGTGGCTGTTCAGGCGGTGGGCCAGATAGGTCTTGATGAGTACCCCGCCATAGCTCGCCGTCCAGCCCAGACCCACATCGCTGATCTCCCGGCGCCGGTCGGCGGTGGCGATCTGGTTGGAGGCACTCGCTTGTCCCCAGTCGGCGAATGCCAGCCAGGAGTGCCTGAGTCCTTCCCAAGCGGGCAAGGGCTGGGCGAGTTCCAGGCGAGCCACGGTGGCGTTGGTACCGATCAACTCGCCGGTCGGGTAAGCCATGACGCCCGTATAGCCGGAGACCGCCATGCGTTCGCTGCTATCCAGATTCTTGTCATTGAGAGACCTCTGGTGGCGTACAGAGGCCGTCAGGCTGATATCCAGGGGAAGTCGACTCAGCCGGCTCAAGCTGACCCCCAGCTTGTGGTAACCCCCCTGGGTCCTCGGGCCGGCATTATCGAGCATTCGGGCATCGGCATCCTCGATTCTCAAGTCACCGATACTGATTTCCACTTTGCCTTGGGTAAGCCCCGCCTGGCCAAGGAATGTGCCTTCGTCGCGAACCGTGAGGCCCGCCGAGGCGGCGGTCAAGGTCTTGGGAGTTCGTGTACCGGTTGACTGGACCTTGTCTTCCAGGTCCTTGTAAGTAAGGTCGAAACTGGCCTCAATGGCCCGGGTGCGGGTGCGGCGGACCGGGTAGGTCAGCGCAGCATTTACCGCCCGGGCGGTGCCTTTGGCATCCAGGCTCTTGTAAACGTCACCGAGTTGGTATTCGGTCTGGCTCACAGCCAGCTCCCCGCGCAGGCCGTCGGGAGAGAGCAGGATGGAATAGGCCAGGCGACCATTGACGAGGTCTCCGGTATGGGTGGACAGGCCGCTGACGGAGACCAGGTCTCCGCGCCCCGTGGGCGAAACGGCGTCCACGTTGAAGCTCAACCGGTTCCTGCCGGTGTACCGGGAGCCGAAATTGTCCGCCATGACATAGCCGGCGTACGGAGCGGTCGGCGCGGTTTCCACGGCAAAATCGGAGGTTCCCACCTGCTCCCCCGGCATGGCGTCGGCCCGAACAACCCGGGCTCCCGGAGTATCGTTGACGATGAGCAGGCTGCGTTCCAGGCTTTCCAGGGATACCGCCTCGCTGACCTTGGCACGGTCCAGGATGCCCTGGATGATATCGTCGCCGACGAGGGAGGCGTTCTTCAGATGGAACTGGCCATAGCTGCCCTCGATGACCCGGATCCGGATGGTTCCGGCAGTAGCGTCCTGGGCCGGAATGTAGGCCCGGGCCACGAAATAGCCGCGGGACCGGTAATGGTGGGTAATCCGGTGTGCCAATGCTTCCAGTCCGGAGAGGGGCAGGGACTGGCCAAGGCCGTCGGCCACGAGGGCCGCCAGGGTTGCGGTGTCGATGGCACGGTTGCCGACAATTTCAATGGATTTCACCGACACCTGCGCCCCACCCGGCACCCCGCTCATGGCGGGTTCGATGGGCTGCGGGGTACCACCGACCGGCGGCAGGGCCGGCACGACCGGCGCAGGCACGATGGGTGGCTGGGCCTGGTGCAGGACATTGCCGATATCGGGCGCAGTCTGTGCCCAGGCCCCACTCCCGGCGAGGGCCAGGGAGAGGGCCAGGGGCACGGCGATTTCCCCCTTGGGAATCCTTAATTTCTTCTTTTTCATGAGTCCTCGTTATTGATTGTCAGCCTCGACAATGAGCATCTGCTGCTCGACGCCGGGAGGGAGTCTTACGCCCCCGTCCACCATCCCGACCAGACTGTTCGGGCTCGCTGGGGTGGCGCCAACCTCCTGGTCGATCTGCCCCGTGGCGGCGGAGCCAATCGTGCCTGCCACGACATTGACGAAGGTGCCGTCTGGCGGCGTCAGGATTTTGACGCGGTGGTAGGAGTTGAAGATGGTGCCTCCTCTGCTGTGCCCCACCAGGCCGCCGATATCGGCGCTTCCCCGACCGGCAAATACCGAGCCTGCGGCATGGCTGCTGAGGATGGACCCATCGTTGTAACCCGCCAGGCCGGCGATGGCACGGCCGCCGGTTCCCGTGGTGATGTCCACCACTGCATGGCTGTTGCTGATGCTGCCACGGTAATTGCCGCCCACTAAGCCGCCGACAAAGTAGACGTCGTCACCGGCGCTTATCATCCCCTGGGCATAACAATTATTGATGGAGGCGTTATAGACGAAGTTGCCGTAGGAATAGGTGTAGCTGACACCGACCAACCCGCCGACCCATGCACTGCCCGATTTCGCGGTCACGCTGGTCGTAGCGTAGCTATCGCTGATGCTCCCGTAGTTGTCGCCGACCAGTCCGCCGACACCGCCGCTGTCGCCGCCAGCCGTTACCGACCCTGTGGCGTGGCTGCCGCTGATCGAATTGTCGTTGTAGCCGACCAGCCCGCCGACGGCGCTGCCGCGAATGCCCACTTTGACGGTGGTTGCGGCTCGGTTATCGGTGATGACATGGAAGTTCTCGCCGGCCAGGCCGCCGACACTCTGACTATCGTCGCCAGTGGTTACCGCCCCCGTGACATGACTGTTGCTGATGGTGGCGTTGAGATTGTTGCTGCCGACCAGGCCGCCGACCGCGTAGATATGGGATCCCGTGGTAACCGTGGCTACGGCATGACTATCGCGGATAGTGCCGGTGCTCATTCCGACCAGTCCGCCGACATGGCTGCTGTGGTCGCCCGCAGTAACCACAGTCATGGCATAACTGCCTGTAATGCCGCTACTGCTGTTGCCGGCCAGGCCGCCGAGGGAATGGCTGTTGTTGCCGGCGGTCACCGCCCCGGCAGCATGGCTGTTGGAGATGGTGCCGTAGCTGCCCCCAACCAGACCGCCAACATAGTAGGCATTGTCGCCAGCGGTAACATCTGCGTGGGCATAGCTGCCGATGATCGTGCTGTTGTTGCTAAAACCCACCAAACCGCCGATACCACGGCCATTGTCGCCAGCAATCAATGCTCCCGTGGCATAACTGCCGCTGATGGTGCCGCCAAAGGCGTTGCCAACCAGGCCGCCGAAAGCGCTCCCTCCGTTGACGGCGGTCACCTGAGCGGCGGAATGGCTGTTACTGATGACGGTGTTGAAGGCCTTGCCGACCAGACCGCCGACAGCAGAAGCGTTGCGACCGGCAGTTATCGATCCCGTGACATAGCTGTCGGTGACAGTGCCGGTATCGTCAAGACCGATCAGGCCGCCGACCGAGTTCTGGCCGGCAATCGAGACGTTCAGCAGCCCAACGTTGCGGACGGAGGCGCGCGACAGGTAGCCAAACAGACCCACATTGGTCTCGGATGGCCGGTTGATATGGAGATTGCTGATGGTATGACCAAGGCCATCGAAATTGCGGGCGCCATTTATGATCGGCTTGAAGCCCGCATTTGAATTCCAGGTTGCGGTAGCGGAGGCGTCGATATCCGCTCCGAGCACATAGTCGCCCCACCTGTGGGCGTCGATGCCCTGCAACTCCGTGGCATCGGTACTGCCTGCGGAACCCAGGCTGGTGACGACCGTGTAGACCGTGGTCGCGCCGTCGCTCCCCAGCTTGGTGCTGAAATTCTGTCCGGCGGGCAGAGACACCTTGGCGCCGTTGTTCAGGCTGTAGGTGGCGGTATTGGCCGCCGCCACCGCCCCCTGGCCGTATTCCAGGGCCAGGCTGGCCGTGCCGGAGCCGTTGAGGTTGGCGTTGATGAGAATGTTGCGATGGGCATTCAAAGTCAGCTTGTTGGCCGACCAGGAGACGGTGTCATTGACGAAGATGTCGCCGTTGCCGCCGGTGATACCGTAGCGGTGGGTGGCGGAGTCGGTGCCGGTAGCCGTCTGGATGGTGACATTGTTGGCTCCGAGCAGGGTGCTGAGTGTCGTCCCCGTGATATCCCCGCCGCTGGCGGCGATGGTGAAGTCCACCGGGTCGATGAGCCAGCGGCCGGCCGGGCCCTGGACGGCCGCCGTCTTGATCTTGACGTCGTCGGCAATCCTGACGTGGGCAGCGCTGGTCTCGATGAAGCCGCCGCGACCGCCGGCCGGGGCGCTGGCATCCAGGATGCCGCCCACCTTCACCGTGCCGGAATCCATGTCGCCCAGGAGCAGGATGCGGCCTTCCCGGTTGGTCACGGTCTGGGCCCGGATTTCCCCGCTGTTGTTCACCAGGCCCGAAAGCACCGTGTCCAGTCCCTTGGCGGTGAGCACCACCAGGCCGCCATCGGCCCGGATGGCCTGCTTGTTTTCCACCAGGCTATCCAGGGTGCCGTGGTCCACCGTCACCCCCACCAGGGAATCTCCGTTGAAATTGAGGCTTACCCGATCACCGGCGGCCAGGATGGCGCTGCCCAGGCGTGCCGTGACGACGCCTTCGTTCCTGACCTGGTTGCCCAGGAGGGCCACGTAGCCGCCGTCGGCTGCGTTGAGGGTGCCGAGGTTGATGACTCCGGCCCGGCTGCCGGTGCCGGTGAAGTTGCGGCGCCCGGCCATGAAGTCGGCGTCGGAGAGGTTCAGGGTGGAAGCCACCAAGCCGCCGACATTCACCTCGGCACCCTTGGTGAAAAGCACGCCGTTGGCATTGAGAATGAAGACCTGGCCGTTGGCGTTCAGCGCCCCGGAGATCACCGACTGCTCATTGCCCACCACCCGGTTGAGGGCGATGGCCGAGGCGTTGGGCTGGACGAAATTGACCGTGGCGCCGCTGCCGATGGAGAAGGTCTGCCAGTTGATCGCGGCCCGCTGGGTCGACTGCTGCACCGTCAGGGTGTTGGCGCTGCTGGTGATGGAGGCGCTGCCGGTGATGGAGGCGCTGCCGGCGGTCACCTGGCCCCCCCACGGGAGAATCCCCCCACCGGGCCCGGCAAAGGCGCTGGCGGCTGCAATGGCGGACGCCAGGATGCCGGATCGCACCACGCTGCTCTTCTTGCCCCGGCCGCGGGCGGATTCGGGAGCGGGAACATAGGATTGACTGGCGGCGGACCAGACCAGACGGTAGGCACGATTCATGGTGGCGTGACAATGCATGGCGGGGAAGGGGCCGGCATTCCGGCGCAGGCGGGTGGGTTGGTCATGGCGGCGGCAATGCGCAGCATCTTCTGGGGCACCGCAACATGCGATGCCGGGCCGTTTCCCGGGGGGCTCGCCGGGAAAGGCCATCCGGGCGTCATGGTCGTGGATCGCCCCCCGTAGATCAATAATGACGCAGGACTAGAATGGACTAGGGGCTGGACTAGTTGAAGAGCAGGCTTTCGAGACGTTTGCCTCAAATACGGCGGCCTGTTCAGCCTGCTCTTGCCTCATCAGTCGGTGCTGAAGGATGGCGTATCGGGGCCTTCGTCATCCTTGCTGTAGTCATACGTATAGGACCCGATGACCGGAATGCCGGTGATCGTGATCCTGTCCTCATGGTGTTGCGGCGGCCCCCAGGACAGGCCTTTGTAATCGCCTCCCAGCCAGGCCGGGGTTTGAATGCCCTTCAGATAATTGGACCCAACGATCTGGTAATTCTTCGAACAGTCGAGAGACTGGCCGCCATCCGCGCATATGTTGCGGCTATAGACCTTGATCTCAAGAGCGACCCCGAGATCTCTCCTCTCCCAACCGGCGAGTTCCAGTATCTCCCCGGGCATCGGGTAAGAACCATGCATATGGAGCGCCGAATAGGATTTCACCCGGCCGGTAGCGGGCGGCACATACCACTCGGTATCGCCATGGGAGGCATAGCCAACCGCGACCACCTGCTTGGTCGCATTGTCTACGCGCAAGGTCATGTGCTCCCAGTCGCCTTGGTGCTGGCCGCAGTTGAGGTCGTCGGCATTCTGGGTATGGGACCAAAGGTAGGTGCCCCCGCTCGCCACCCAAAGTTGGATTTGAATGAACGTGGGGCCGTTGTAGCCATAGAAGAACCAGAATTGCAGATCCGTGAACTGGCTGCAGACATAATTGGCGAACACGTAAGCCTTGGCGGTCGAAAGTTTGCCACGGAGGATATTGGCGTCGTTCACCGTCAAGTAGTTGTTGGTCCGCGTCGCCGCCTTGACGAAAAGATCGGCATCAATCGGCATCCACTGCTCATTGGGGTGGAGCAGCAAGAGCGGGCCCCACCGAGCGATGATCGAGTCGACGTCCGCACGAGTCAGCCCGTCTGAAAAATCGGCGCGGGCGGGCGGTTTCAGGGCTGTGACAGGTATGCCTGTCAGTTTTGGCGGGCCGCCGTAAATGTAGGAACTGGAAACCGCGCTGGCGCCAACCTGCACACAGCCGGGTTGAGCCGGATGGACCTCGAATATCTCGATGTCGTGAGTCGCCCCGGAGCCGCGGTCGGCATAAACCATCTTGCCGCCCTTGGCGACGTCTGCAAGGTCCTCGCGGATACAGGCAATGGCGTCACGGGGCGGCATGCCGTGGTAGCTGACGAACGCGGTGCTTAGCGCAACAAACCCCTGGGGCGGCACCGGAGCCCACCAGGAGCAATCTCCTTTAGCCCCCGAATGATGGTCGTCGCCGATCCACTGATAACTGTCAGGCGGCACAACGACTCCCGGCTGGAGCGGTTTCACCACCAACGAAGCCCGCTGGCCGACACCGCCAGCAGGATTGCTGCTTGACGGACCGAAGGTGGTGAAGCCCAAGTTGAAGTAACCGTCGAGCTTGGGCTTGTAGATCGATCCGTCAAAGATGGCGCCGCTGCCGCTGTCGTCCCACACCTTGTCATACTGGTTGGTGTAAGAAAGCGAGATCGGATTTTCGAGGGGCGTGCGCGACCAGCCCTGGGGCCAATCGGCAGCATCGGTGAAGCTCCAGGTGAAGATTGCCGTATCGCCCTCGCGATGATCGAACTTGAGCGTATTCGGATAGTTGGCGTTCCTGCCATGTCTGTCAAAGCCGCCGTCGGTGTCGAACCAGAATTGCTGCCATGCCCCGTCAATCTGGTTTGAGAGGCCGTTATAGGCTGCGCGCAGAGCAAGCCAGCCCTGTTTGCCATGGCAGCTGCCGCTACGCCAGAAAAACAATTGAAGCGTGCTACCCGGGGCCATATAGCGGGTGTCGCCCAACTGAGGGAAGCCGCCCCCCATCGTGATGCAGCTGGAAAAGCCGTCTGCCCAAGAGCCGATACTAAGGAATACCGGCCACTTGGAGTCGTTCCGGACGACCAGCTTGTAATTGGAATCGCTCATTGATTACCCCTTTGGCGAAGAGCCGTTTTTTTGTATTGAAATGTCATGGTCGCGGATCGACCCTGGGATATCAATAATGACCGGGGACTAGGATGGACTAGGGGCGGGACTAGTTGAGAAGCATGTCTTTGGGATTATAGTGACGGGCTTTTTGCCGCCTGAGCTTCGATACTTTCCGATGAAATTCCTGCTCATCGACGACCATGCCCTCTTCCGCCATGGGCTGCTCCTGCTTCTCCAGCAACTGCCCGGGGAGCATCAATTCCTGGAGTCGGACGGCTGCGAAGGTGCCTTTGCCGAGGCGTCCGCCCACCAGGACATCGACCTCATCCTGCTGGATTTGGCCCTGCCGGGGATAAGTGGGCTCGATGGCCTGGTACGGCTCCGGAATCTCTGTCCGACCACCCCCATCGTGCTGATGTCGGCCAATGAGAGTTCCCAATTCATTGTCGATGGGATGCGCCGCGGTGCCCAGGGGTTCATTCCCAAATCCGCTAGTCCGGAAGTGATGATGGCGGCACTACAGGTAATCCTGGCCGGCGGCACCTATGTGCCGGCCCAGGGAGTCCTGCCCAGCGGGGTATCGCCGGAGGAGAGGCGAAACCTGACCGAGCGGCAACGGGAAGTCTTGGCCCTGATCGCCCGGGATCTGTCCAACAAGGAGATCGCAGCAGCCCTCGGCATGCGGGTCAATACCGTACGGGTTCACGTCGCGGCGATTCTGGATGCCCTCGGGGTCGACAATCGGGTGGAAGCGGCGCGGGTGGCCTTGAGTCAGGGGTGGGTGATCAATGGTCACTGAGGGCCAACCGGCGGCCAGTTTCCAGAGCCTGGTCGAAACCGAGAAGATCGAGGTGCTGTTCCGCAATACCTCCTTCACCCTGGTCACAAACCTGTTGCTTTCCGGCGGGCTCGTCTGGGTCCTGTGGGAGGTCGCCGACCCTGGGGCCTTGATGGGATGGTGGGCAGCCATCATCTTCCTGGTCGGGGTGCGCCTGGTCTTGCTGGTTGGCTATCGGCACCGGGCCCCCCAGGGGGCCTTGCCCTGGCACAGCTACCTGACGGTGGCGACCGTGCTGGCCGGGGCGGCGTGGGGCGCTGCCGGCGTCCTCTTCTTCATTCCCGGGTCGCCCATCGCCCTGATCTTCGTGACCATCATCCTGGCGGGGATTACCGCCGGCTCCGTTCCCGCCTATTCTTCCTGGCCGGCCGCCCAGTACGCTTCGATTCCCACCGCCTTGCCCCTCGCTATCCGTTACCTGGTGGAAGGGGGCGACTTCGCGGTCATGGGGCTGATGTGCGTGCTTTACCTCCTTAACGTCCTGGCTTCGGCACGCCAGGTTTCCCGCGTGCTGGACCAGTCCATTCGATTGCGGCTGGAAAAGCAGGAACTGGTTCAGCAGTTGCAGGAGGAAAAGTCGGCGGCTGAAGAAGCCCGGATGCGTGCGGAGGAGGCCAATGTTGCCAAATCCAAGTTCCTGGCAGCGGCCAGCCACGATCTTCGTCAGCCCCTGCATGCGGTGAATCTGTTTGTCGATGCCCTGCGCCACGCACCGGATCAGAAGCGGGCCGATGAGGTGCTAACTCACCTGGAAGCCTCAAGCCAATCCCTGGAAGAACTCCTTAACGAACTGCTCGACATCTCCAAACTGGAGGCCGGACTCTTCAAGCCTGAGGTTTGTGCGCTGGATCTGCAGGAAATTCTGGGCGGCCTGGAGCGGGAGCTGCGGCCGGTGGCCGACGAAAAGGGCATCGAACTGTGCTTTGTTGCCACCCGCCTGAAGGTGCACAGCGACGCTCTGATGCTCGGACGCGTCCTGCGCAACATCATCACCAATGCCATCCGGTACACGGAACAGGGCGCCGTGCTGGTGGGGTGCCGCCGCATGAGAGGCGGCGTCGCCATCGCCGTCTACGACACCGGCCCCGGCATCCCCCCCGAATACCATCAGGCGATTTTCCGGGAGTTCTATCAGCTTGGAAATCCGGAACGGGATCGCCGCAAAGGGCTGGGGCTGGGACTTGCCATCGTGGACGGCCTTTGCCGGATTCTCGGACATCCCTTGACGCTTCGTTCCATTCCCGGGCGGGGTAGCGCCTTTTTCGTCCAGGTGCCCATCGCTCCTCGAGAGGAAGTGGTGCCGATCATTCCACGGGAGGATTGCCTGGCGGATCTACAGCGCCGTTCCATCCTCATCATCGATGACGAGCCGATTATCTGCCAAGCCATGGACGAGGTCCTCGGAAACTGGGGATGCCGGGTCCTGACGGCGGAGAGTGCGCGGGAAGCGCTGGCGCTGATGGACGAGAAGGAATTCATTCCGGATGCAATCGTGGCCGACTACCGGCTACGGGAAGGGCGTACCGGAAACGAAGCGATTTCCGAAATCCGGAAAGCCGTTGATCGGCAGATCCCCGCCCTCATCGTGACGGGCGACACCGCTCCCGAGCGGCTTCGCGAGGCCAGCGCCAGCGGTTATCTCCTCCTGCATAAGCCGGTACAGCCGGCACGGCTGAGGATCGCCCTTACCCGACTACTTGAAGCGGCGTCTGGACCCAGGGTATCCCCCGGAAAAGACAATAGATCGGAAACAATGACCTATTGAGGTCAAGGAGCAGGAAAGAAGTCATCTGCGCCAGGGAAGCGATATCTGGATGTCCGCTTCACACCGCCGAGCCAAACGGTTGCGCCAGCCGCCACACGCCACGTATTCCCCCCGCAATCCGCACTTTCCCCTATGTGCTCGCACGTATTGGGCATGCCGCCGCCATGGCCTAGCATGGCCTCAGATCGCCCTCGGGGCGCTTCAGAGGGAGGTGGAAAAAATGGCCCATTCGGAAATCATCTTCAAGCATCCGGCTTCGGAGGACTTCGTCATCACGCCGGTCGGCTTTTCCTGGACGACCTTCTTCTTCGGCTTCCTGCCCGCCGTCATCCGCGGCGATTTCCGCTGGGCGGCAATCCAGCTCAGCGCCATCATTCCCCTGGCCATCCTGACCAAGGGTCTGGGGTTCGTGGTGCCGGCGCTGCTCTTCGGCTTCGTCTACAACAAGCTCTATATCCGGCAACTGGTGAATGACGGCTACGCGGTCAGCGCCTGGGTGTCGGACCGCAGCATCGACGACCTGGCCCGGGAGCTGGGCCTCGATCTGCCGGTGCTTCCCGACGCCGTGGCCCTGCCCGTGCAGGATTCCTGAGGTTTCGGGGAACCGTCAGAGCATCACGGAGGCATTCTCGCCTCCGCTCAGGTCCTGGCAAGCACAACTCGGCCGCCGTCAGCGTTACTTAACGTAATGGCACCAAGGCGCAGTGGATATTCCCGCCACGGGCGTGGTAGCGATCCTCAACCGGTATCGGGTCGATCCCGGCACTGCGATAGGCGGCGAGCACCCTATCGTTCAATCCCCGGCTGGCGGCATCCCCCTTGTCCTCCGAAAACAGCGGTACGAGCGCACGGCGATGGCCGGTATGGTGGTCGGTAAAGGAAACGATATTGACCGGCGACTGGAACTTGGCGATGCGCTGAATGCTTGTGGGGACAGGCACAATGGTGAAGCCGAGACGCTGAAGGACTTCCCGGGTACGTGTCAGTACATGGCGGTCGCCAGGGGCCATGCCCGCGGTATCCAGGGGTTCCAGCAAGGCCACTTGGCCGTCACCCAGGGGGGCGATGAAGGTGTCGATATGGAAAAGGGTCCGGCTGTTGGGCAGGACGATCACCTCGTCTGCGCCGGAAACCGCCTTGAGAATTTCGGGAACCGCGTTTTCAGAAGGCGTGAAGGCGAAGGTCTGGCCAAACCACAGTTGATTCATCAGCAGTTCATCCTCGCCGACGAAGAGCAGCTTCCGGCCCCCTTTTTCAACTGCCAACAGGTTTCCTCCCCGGAGGAATATGGGCAGGCGGAGCACATGGCGCTTATGCCCATTGATGTGCTCCACATAGGACAAGTCATTATGGGCGATGTCCTCATATTCCTTGTGGGCCAAGGAAGTCAGAACGGTCACCTGGGCATTGTCGTTGGCCACAAACATGATGTCGCGTACCCAGCGAGTGACACCGTCAGTCGGGCTATTCTTTTCTGAAAGCTCCCGGCTGGCGACCATCTGAACCCTGTCGGTCATGCCCAGCGCATTCAGGCGCGGCTTGAGTCGAGGGATGACATCCTCGGGAGCGAGCATGACCACCCGGGTGTAGGCAGGAAGCGCTTTCAGGACGGGTTCGTGCGCATATAGCGGGTTGTCATGCTGGGAATCCTGCAGATCGATAGCCATTACGACCTCGTTAAGGTCCCTCGCATATTCCGGAATCCTCGACAAATTTCCGGCCTGAAGGCGTGGGAAGAACCGATTGATCGTTCGGCTGAGGAATGACAGATTGGCCTGGTGCTGTCGGATGACGCGCAGGTGGGCGTCGCGTTCGGGCGCCGGCAACTGATTGATCCGCGGAAGTTCGGTCGGTATCAAGTAGGTTTCAATGCCCTTCGGACCCGGGCGAAGGAAGGGCCATGGCCCGGTTGGCATGCCCAGGATGGATGCGTCTATTTTCGTTACTGGCTTGGCGGCAGAGGCAAGCGGTATGAAAAGGGCGGAAAGGGCAAACAATGCAATGCGAAACGACCTTCTTGGCAGTTCCATGAATCCACTGGGCATGATGTGATGTCCATGGCATTAGCAAGGACTGCGCCAGCATTTTCAAATTAGATGACACCTGGGATTGCCGGTGACGCCGGGCCGCCGGTGTCCCAATTCGAGGAATTGAACGGCTTAGACGGTCTGCGAGTTCTCAACTTTGAAAAATGCAGAGGGTGGTTCCTGGATTAGGGTGTTCAGGGTGCGCCCTCCGAAATTCAAATTCCAATGTTCTCCCCCGTATTGGGCATGGGCATGCCGTCAGAGCATCACCGAGACGTTCACGTCGCCCTTCTTGTGCACCACATTCACCCCCACATCGTGGGCGTGGCGTTCCAGCACCAGGTCCACAACCGCGCTGCCCACCTGTAGGTTGCCGATGGATACCCGGTCCAGGAAGGCGGGCAGGGCGGGGTGGGTGAAGCGGATGCGGGGTTCCTCGTAATGGAACGATAGCCCCAGGCAGGCCTGGAGCAGGTAGAAGGCACTGGCGCTGGCCCAGGCCTGGGGCGAGCAGGCCACCGGATAGAGGGTGGGGCCTTCCCCTTCCCGCCGCACGAAGCCGCAATAGAGTTCCGGCAGCCGGTGCAGGTCCATGAACTGGCAGGCGTGGAAGAGGGCCGCCAGCACGGGCAGGGCCTTTTCCTTCATCCCGTAGTTGGCGAAGCCCGCCGCCACCAGGGCGTTGTCGTGGGGCCAGATGGAGCCGTTGTGGTAGGACATGGGGTTGTAGCGGGAAGCCCCCTCGGCGATGGTGCGAATGCCCCAGCCCGAGAAGCAGGCCGGCGACAGCAGGGTCTCGGCGGTGCGCCGGGCGTGCTGGGGCTTGGCGATGCCGCTCCACAGCACCTGGCCGGCGTTGGAGGACACCACGTGGCACTGGCGCTTTTCCCCGTCCAGGGCCAGGGCGTAGGTGCCGATTTCCTCGCACCAGAAGGCGTGCTCGAAGCGTTCCTTCAACTCCGCTGCCTTGCGTTTCTGGACGGCCGCCTGATTGGGGTCCCCCAGGGCCAGGGCCAGGTCGGCGGCGTGGAGGCGGGCCAGATAGACGTAGCCCTGCACCTCGCACAGGGCGACGGACCCCTCCGCCATGCGGCCGTCCCGGTGGAAAACGGCATCGTGGGAGTCCTTCCAGCCCTGGTTCACCAGGCCCTTGGAACTGTGGCGCAGATATTCCACGAAGCCGTCCCCGTCCCGGTCGCCGTAGTGGTCGATCCAGTAGAGGCCACGCTCCACGTGGGGCCACAGCCTTTCCACGAAGGCCAGGTCGCCGGTGCGCTGGTAGTAGGCCCCCAGGAGGACGATGAACAGCGGCGTCGAATCGATGCTGCCGTAGTAGCGGCCGAAGGGGATTTCCCCGAGGGCGGCCAGTTCGCCGTTGCGGGTCTCGTGGAGGATCTTGCCGGGCTCGGCATCCCGTTCGGGCTCCTCGTCCACTGCCTGGAGTTCGGCCAGGTAGGCGAGGACGGCGTGGGCCATGGAGGGATCGACCCACAGGTAAAGCAGGGCGGTGAGGATGCCGTCCCGGCCGAAGGGGCAGCTGTACCAGGGCACCCCGGCGTAGGGATAGGCGCCCTCCGGATTGCCCATGGTGAGCATGGCCAGGTCGGCGGCGGAACGGTTGAGCCACTCGTTGAAATGGTCATTGGAGGTGCGCACCGTACAGCCCCGGTCCTGGGCGGCGCGCAGGGCGGCGGAGACCCGGGTGAGGGCGCCGGAGTAATTGAGGAACTTGGCCTCTGTCCCGTCCGCTTCGCAGTCCACCATGACGTGCAGGTCGGTCTGCTCCCCGGGCTTCAACTTGATGTCGTACTCGACCCGGTCCATGGCGATGCGGTCGGGGGCCGGGGTGCAGCCCACCACGGTGCGGCGCACCACCCCGTCCAGGCCCTCGTAGGCCAGGATGACGTGATCCCGGGCGACCTCCGGCGGCAAATCCTTGCCCCGGCGCTCCCGGCTGAAGCCCCGGACCTCGAAGATGTCGGCGAAGTCGGCGGCGAATTCCACCACCAGCATGAGGCTGACCGGTTCATCGCCGTAGTTCGCCACCCGCAGGTGCTCCCGGCAGCCGGACTTCCACAGGAGCTTGGCCCGGAAGACATGGACGGTGCCCTTCCTGACCGCGATCTGCTCCCCGGAAGGCAGGTCGGGGGTGGTGAGGTCTACGGTCAAGAGACTGTTGTCCCGCTTGAGGCTGGAATTCAACAGCATGGGCCGGCGGCCGTTGATCCGCAGCTCCATCTGGGAAAGGAAGCGGGTGCCGTCGTGGTAGATGCCCTGCTCCCCGGTGCCGACCCGGTGGATGTCGCCGAAGCGGTCGAAGACCGCGAAGGTCGGCCCGTACTTGAGGACCCGCGTCCGGTCGTCGGTGCGGGAGGAGCCGGCAGCCACGTACCAGCGGTCGGCGATGCGAATGGTGTCTTCCATGGCTTGCCCTTCCTTCAGGCCTCGATGGTTGACGGGGAATCCGCCAGGAGGCGGCGATACACCCGGATGTAGTCCCGGGCCATGCGCTCGGCGGAGAAACGCTTCTCGAAGTCCCGGCGGCACTTCTCCCGGTCCAGGGTGCGGCAGCGCTCGGTCGCGGCGACAGCCTCTTCCTCGCTGGCCACGATGAAGCCGTTGATGCCGTCCCGCACGATCTCGGGCACCGAGCCGCAGCCGTAGGCGACCACCGGCGTGCCGCAGGCCATGGCTTCGATCATCACCAGGCCGAAGGGCTCCGGCCAGTCGATGGGGAAGAGGAGCGCCAGGGCATTGCCCAGGAAATCGTTCTTCTCCCCTTCGCCGATCTCGCCGATGAATTCCACCCCCGGCTCCCGGAGCAGCGGCCGGATGTGCTCCTCGAAATAGACTTCATCCGGTCCCTTCTCCACCTTGGCGGCGATCCTGAGGGGAATGCCTGCCTGGCGGGCGATGCGGATGGCCCGGTCGGGGCGCTTTTCCGGGGACATGCGGCCGAGGAAGGCCAGGTAGCTGCCCGGCTTGGGATTGAGGCGGTACAGCTTCTTCGGCAGGCCGTGGTGGATGGTGGCCGCCCAATGGGCCCAGGGCAGGGGGCGGCGCTGGGCATCGGAGATGGAAACCATGGGCAGGTCGTCGAAGTGGCGGTAGAGGGGCGCCAGGTCCGGGATGTCGAGGCGGCCGTGCAGGGTGGTGACGGCCCGCAGGCGGTTCTGCCGGACCAGGGGGAAATGGAGGTAATCTATGTTGAAGTGCAGCACGTCGAACTGGTCGGCGGATTGGGCCACCTCGTCCAGCAGGATGGCGTAGTGGGCAAAGGGATCCCGGCAGTCCGGGTCGAGGCGCAGGCCCTTGTCGGTGATGGGGCGGAGGTCGGCGCAGGTTACCGAGTCGCCGGAGGCGAACAGGGTCACGTCGTGGCCCTGGTGCACCAGCTCCTCGGTGAGATAGGAAACAATCCGCTCGGTTCCTCCGTACAGCTTGGGCGGGACGCTCTCCATCAGGGGCGAGACGACGGCAATGCGCATCGCCGCCGGCCTAGGCCGCCTCGTCCAGGACCATCTTGCTCAGCCATTTGCGGACCCGCTGGGTGTGCTCCTTCTCGTGGCGCAGGGCCTGCTCGAACTGGGGGGCGAGGTCGTCCTGGCCGGATTCCCGGGTCAGTTCGATGAGCAGTTCCCAACTGGCGGTGTCGGTGAGTTCGGCGGTGAGCATGGCGTTGAGGCACTGGGCCATGGTGGTGCGGGGATCGGTCAGCACCTGCATGATGCCGCCGGAGGCCACCGCCACCGTGTCGGCGCAGGGGGTCTGGGCGCTGGGGTCGGCCCCGATGGACTCCAGGGCCGAAACGCACATTTCCATGTGTTCCAGCTCCTCGTCGTGGTGATGCTGGAGGTCGTCCATGGAGAAGGGCAGTTTCAGGTCGCCGTCGGAGGAGGCCAGCTTGTCCATCAGGGCCTCGTAGAGGCGCACCCCGGTGCGCTCGAAGGCCAGGCGCTCGCCCAGCTTATCCACCAGCACCTCCGGCTTCTTGCCGGTGAGCTTGGCCATGCCGGTGGTGACGGCGCCGGTCAGGGTGCCCGGGATGGGCACGGTGCCTACCGCCTCGGCCTCGTGGCCGTAGTCGGCCCGCAGGCTGGCGATGCCCTCGTGGGCCATCATCTCGTCTTCAAGCTCCGGGGAATGGGACTCGGCGAAGTCCTCCATTTTGGAGGCATCCAGGGGGGACATCTGGGCGCCGGTGCGGTTCATGCCCAGGGAAGTCTGGTTCTGCATGGTCTTTCCTTTCTTGGCTCAGGCAGCACGGCGCAGGTGCTGGCGATTCAGTTCGGTGCCGGACATCCAGCGGTAGCCCTCGGCGATCTGGGTGGAGGGGGAACCGTCGGCATTGATGAGGCGGCGGTAGTCCAGGGAGGCCTGGCTTTCCTGGGCCAGGTCCACGAATCGGGTGCCGTTGGCCCGCAGGTTCACCTCGCTGTCCAGGACCTTGCGCACGAAGTCCCGCTGGCTGCGGAAGGCGATCGGCGTCAGGGCCTCGGAGAGGAGTTCGGCGGCGTCCCGCTTCTCGTACTGCTGCAGCAGCCCGGCCACGTAGTGCAGGTGGCCCAGCTCGTAGTCGCAGAAGCGCTCCCAGATGCCCTTGATGCGGGGATTGCTCTCGGATTCGGCGCAGCTGTAATAGCCGTACACCTCGGTGGCCTCGTGGAGCAGCCACTGCTCCAGGAAGCTCTGCTGGGGATCGACCAGGGAGCTGTACTGGGTGACGTGCTGCTCCTCGATGCTGGCGATCTCGGCGTAGAGCTGGCGGGCCACCGGGTCGGCGAAGGTGGGGCCGATGTTCATGTAGTAGTCGTGGGTCTGGAACTCGGAGCCGGTGATGAGGTTGGCGTGGAGCTTGGAGACCAGGGCGGCGTCATCGCCCATGGGGTCCCGCAGGTCGTCCTTGGGATGCCGGTGCTCGTCCGCCGTCGGGCGGCCGGGAACGATGTCGGTGTGGCCCTGGAGGATGTTGTTGGCGTCCTTGCCTTCCAGCCGGTCGAGGAGGGCCGAATAGCGGTAGAGATGGTCGAAGTCCTCCAGGAGGCCGAAGCGGTAGACCTGGGCCAGGTAGTCGTCGGGCTCCTGCTGGGCCACGGCGGCCGTCACCTCGATGGCCACCTGCTCGTAGGCGATGGTGGTTTCCAGGGGCGAATGGTCGGCGGAGATGAGCCAGTTGATCATGGTGGCCTGGTGATGCTCGACCCGGCGGATTTCCGCCATGGGCAGGCGCAGGTCCGTCTGGAACCGGGCGCCGACGCGGGAAAAGCGGATGGCATCCAGCTCCGCCCCCGCCATCAGGATCACCCGCACCCGGGTGAAGGCCTCGTCGTCCAGCTTGCTGATGGGCTTGCCCACCATCTCCTTCCAGGTGAAGGTCTGTTTCTCAAGGGGTACGCCCTTGTGGTCGAGTAGGTTCATGGCTTCCTCCTGAAATGGCCTGCCCGGTCGGCTCT
>JBLNBI010000011.1:0-8807 GCA_050259815.1 Actinomycetota bacterium
CCATCGGCCGCACCCTGGAGACCATGCTGGGCGGCCGCCAGGTGACCCGCTTCAAACAGGCCGGCGAGCAGTACGACGTGATCGTCCAGGTGGCCGACGTGAATCGCACCACCCCCGGCGACATCAGCGACATCTACGCCCGGGGCAAGGATGGCTCCATGATTTCCCTGGCCAACCTGGTGAAGGTGAAGGAGACCATCTCGCCGCGGGAGCTGAACCACTTCGGCCAGCGTCGGGCGGTGACCATTACCGCCAACCTGGCCCCCGGCTACACCATGGGCGAGGCCCTCACCTTCATGGACGGGGTGGCCGGCAAGGTGCTGAAGCCCGGCTACGCCGTCGATTACAACGGCCAGTCCCGGGAATTCCGGCAGTCCTCCTCGTCCCTGGCCCTGACCTTCGGCCTGGCGCTCGCCTTCATCTACCTGGTGCTGGCGGCCCAGTTCGAAAGCTTCCGGGACCCCTTCATCATCATGCTGACGGTGCCCCTGTCCATGGCCGGCGCCTTGCTGGCCCTGTGGCTGGCCGGCGGGACCCTCAACGTCTACAGCCAGATCGGCCTGGTGACCCTGGTGGGCCTCATCACCAAGCACGGCATCCTGATCGTGGAATTTGCCAACCAGCTCCAGGAAAAGGGCCGGGAGCTGAAAGAGGCGGTGATCGAATCGGCGGTGATGCGCCTGCGCCCCATCCTCATGACCACCGGCGCCATGGTGCTGGGGGCCGTTCCCCTGGCGCTCGCCAGCGGGGCCGGGGCGGAGTCCCGCCAGCAGATCGGCTGGGTCATCGTCGGCGGCCTGCTTCTGGGCACCTTCTTCACCCTGTTCGTGGTGCCCACCGTCTATTCCTTCCTGGCGGCCCGCAAGGCCGAGGCAGCCGGGGAGGAACTTGCCGCCGAAGGCCATTGATCGCAGAATCCGGGGAACAGAAAAAAGACAGGGAGTTGCCCCATGGAAGACGGTTTCCGGGTTTTTGTCGTCGATGACGACCCCATCATCCTGGCCGCGCTGGAAGAACTTCTGGCCGAGGACGGCAAGGTAGAAACTTTCGGCTCCAGCGACGCCTGCCTGGACCGCCTCAAGGACATCCGGCCCGACATGTTCATCATCGACGTGAACCTGCCGGGCATGGATGGCTATACCCTGTGCCGGCAACTCAAGGACGACTTCGATACCCAGGACGTGCCGGTGACCTTCATTTCCGGCAGCGACGATCTCGAAACCTGCCTGGCCTGCTACGAGGCCGGCGGCGAGGATTTCATCCGCAAGCCCTTCGAGCCCGAGGAGCTGGAAAGCAAGGTCCGGGTGGCCAAGCGCATCCTGGCCCAGAAGGCGGCCCTCCGGGACCAGGCCGGCTACGCCCAGCGTACGGCCCTGTCGGCCATGACCAGCATGGGTGAGCTGGGGGTGGTGCTCCAGTTTCTCAGCAAGTCCTTTTCCTGCGGCAGCATGCGGGAACTGGGGGACGCCCTTCTGGGCGCCCTCCAGCAATACGACCTGCAGGGGGCCGTCCTCCTGTCCGTGGGCGACGCCGCCCTGGCGGTCAGCCCCAATGGCATCGACCTGCCCCTGGAAGTGGCGATCCTCAACCACGTCAAGGATTCGGGGCGCATTTTCCAATTCCGTCGCCGCTGCGCCTTCAATTTCGACCGCCTGACCCTGATGGTCAACAACATGCCCCTGGAGGATGCCGACCGTTGCGGCCGTATCCGGGACAACGTCGCCCTCCTGGCCGAAGGCGCCGCCGCCCGGCTGCGGGCCATGGAAGTGGAGCAGTTGAACCATCTGCGCCAGCAGGGGGTGGAAAGGGCCCTGCCCCGGGTGCGCTCGGCCCTGGATGTGCTCCAGGCCAACTATCGGCGTAATTGCTTCGAGCTGACCCAGCTCATGATCGAATACCAGGAAAATCTCCTGAAATCCTTCATCCACCTGGGGTTGATGGAACGGCAGGAAGAATTCCTGACCGGTATGGCCCAAGGCTTCATGGAGCGCATGGTCGGCACCCAGGACCAAAGCCTCACCATCGTCGGCCAACTGGAAGAACTGGCCGGAGACCTGGAAAAGCTCGCTAAGGATTGAGGAAGGCGGCGACCCGCTCGGTCACCCGGGCGGAAAGCCGCGGGTCCAGGCAGTCGAAGGCCTCGGCCTCCAGGGAATTGGTGAGCCAGGTGATCTGGCGCTTGGCCAGTTGCCGGGTGGCGAAAACGCCCCGATCCCGCATTTCCTTCAACGGGATGATTCCGTCCTGGGCTTCCCACACCTGCCGGTAGCCGACGCAACGCATGGAAGGCAGGCCCAGGTGCAGGTCGTAGCGCTTCCGCAGCATCGTCACTTCGTCCTCCAGCCCGGCGGCCAGCATGGCGTCGAAGCGCTGGGCGATGCGCTCGTGGAGCACGGCCCGGTCCGAGGGCAGCAATCCGATGGAAAGGAAGTCGTAGGACGGGCGCTGGGCCTGGCTTTCGGCGAGCAGTTCGGCCATGGGGCGGCCGGAGAGCCGGAAGACCTCGATGGCCCGCTGCAGGCGCTGACTGTCCGTAGGATGGAGGCGAGCGGCGGTCACCGGGTCCACCTGGGCCAGCTCGGCATGGAGCGCCGGCCAGCCCTTCTTCGCGGCCTCGGCGTCGATGGCGGCCCGCAGGTCGGCATCCGCCTGGGGCAGGTCGGCGAGCCCTTCCAGCAGGGTCCGGTAATAGAGCATGGTGCCCCCTACCAGGAGCGGCACCCGGCCGGCCGCGGTGATCTCCGCCATGGCCCCCAGGGCATCCTCCCGGAAGCGGGCGGCCGAATAGGCCTCCTCCGGGGAAATCAGGTCGATGAGCCGGTGAGGATAGCGTTCCAGGGTTTCCCGATCCGGCTTGGCGGTGCCCACGTCCATGTCCCGGAACACCTGGGCGGAATCGACGCTGATCAGCTCCACCGGAACGCGTTCGGTCAGCTCCATGGCCAGGCCGGTCTGGCCGCTGGCGGTGGGGCCCATGAGGAGTATGGCGGGGGGGGGGGAAGCCGGGGTCGTCATTGCGGGCTGAATCCTATCATGGAGCCGGGTGAGGCTTTCCCGGGGCGGCGGAGGAAGCCGGGCTCATCCATTAGACATGAATAGGACGATTGCATAGACTGTGGCCCACCTGCCGTCAGGCACGGCAGGGGTATCCATTCCAAACATAAGGAGAGCAGCAATGCAGAACACCATGCAGAAACCGTCCGGCGCCTTTGTCGGCGCCTCCTGGGGCGCCCTGGTCGTCGGTGTGGGCGCCTATCTCTTCGGCCTGTGGAATGCCGAAATGCAGCTCAACGAGAAGGGCTATTACTTTACCGTGCTGATGTACGGGCTGTTTTCCGCCGTCTCCCTGCAAAAGGCGGTCCGGGACAAGATCGAGGGCATCCCCGTGACCGGCATCTACCTGGGGCTCGCCTGGTTTTCCCTGATCACTTCCGTTTCACTCCTCGGCATCGGCCTGTGGAATGCCACCCTGGCCCTGAGCGAACGGGGGTTCTACGCCATGGCTTTCGTGCTCTGCCTGTTCGCCGCAGTGGCTGTGCAGAAGAACACCCGGGATATCGGCGCAGTCGGCGCTCCCGCCCTGGCCGGCGAGCAGGAATCCGCTTAGCCGGGCTATCTGCCCCGCAGGAAGAGGTTGTCCAGCTCCGTCATGGTCAGCTCGGTCCAGGTCGGGCGGCCGTGGTTGCACTGGCCGGCCCGCTCCGTCTCCTCCATCTGCCGCAGCAGGGCGTTCATCTCCGGCAGGGTGAGTTGGCGGCGGGCCCGGACGGCGCCGTGGCAGGCCATGGTGGCCAGCAGCTCGTTGCGGCGTGCTGCCACCATCTGGGTGACGCCGTGCTCCCGCAGTTCGGTGATCAGGGAGCGGGCCAGGGCCACCGGGTCGCCGCCCTGGAGCAGGGCAGGAACGGCCCGCACGGCCAACTGGTTGGGGCTCATGGGGGCGATCTGGAAGCCCAATTCGGCCAGGGCGTCGGCGTGTTCCTCCACGGCCGCCACTTCCAGGGCATCGGCGGAAAATACGGCGGGAATGAGAAGGGCCTGGGTCGCTACCTGCTTCGCATCGAAGGCCGCCTTCAGCTTCTCGTAGAGGATGCGCTCGTGGGCGGCGTGCATATCCACCAGCACCAGGCCCCGGGCGTTCTGGGCCAGGATGTAGATGCCGTGGAGCTGGGCGACGGCGTAGCCCATGGGGGGCGGGCCGTCGGGCTCGGGAGCCGGGACCGGCGTGAACGCGGTGGCTGGTGCCGATGCCGCGGGTGCCGTGGCAGCCCGGGCAAAGGCCAGGTAGGCGTTGGCAGCCGGCTCGGCGACGCCCAGGGAAGCCTGGCGGGGCTGCGGGTAGTAGGGCGCGGCGGCCGGGGCAGGGCGGCTCGGCATGGGGACGGTCCGCAGGGTTTCGCCCGCTTCCGCCCGCTCCGGGGCGCCGGCGGTCACCGCCAGGGCCTTGTTCACCGCGTGATAGACGAACTGATGCACCCCCCGGGAGTCCCGGAAACGCACCTCGGTCTTGGCCGGATGGACATTGACGTCCACCTGGGCCGGGTCGATGGTGAGGAAGAGGCACACCGCCGCCTGACGGCTGCCGTGGAGCACGTCCTGGTAGGCCTCCCGGATGGCGTGGGCGAGCACCTTGTCCCGCACGAAGCGGCCGTTCACGAAGACGTACTGGCCGTCCTTGCCGGCCCGGGTCGGGTCGATGGCGTAGCCGGTGAGGGCGATCTGCCCGGCCTGGGCATCCAACAGGCGGGAGGCGTCCACGAATTCGGCCCCCAGAATGTCGGCGATGCGGCGCCGCAGGTCGGCCGGCGGTAGTTGCAGGATATTGCGGCCGTTGTGGGAGAGGCTGAAGGCCACGTCGGGCCGGGTGAGGGCGATGCGCTTCACCGCGTCGGCGCAGTGGGCGAATTCGGTGCCTTCGGCCTTCAGGAATTTGCGCCGGGCCGGGGTGTTGTAATAGAGGTCCCGCATTTCCACCACGGTGCCGGCCATGAGGGCGGCGGGCTCCGGCTCGGCACCCGGCTCGGCCTTCAGCTTCCAGGCGTGGGCGGCGCCCCGCTCCCGGCTGGTAAGGGAGAGGCGGGCCACCGAGGCCACGGAAGCCAGGGCTTCCCCCCGGAATCCCAGGGTGCCGACCTTCTCCAGGTCTTCCAGGGAGCCGATCTTGGAGGTGGCATGGCGGGTGAGCGCCAGGGCCAGTTGCTCCTTGGCGATGCCGCAGCCGTCGTCGGTCACCCGGATGAGTTTCACCCCGCCTTCCTCCAATTGCACCTGGATCACGGTGCTGCCGGCGTCCAGGCTGTTTTCGAGGAGTTCCTTCAGAACCGAGGCAGGGCGTTCCACCACTTCGCCGGCGGCGATCTGGCTGATGAGGAGGTCGGGGAGGAGGTGAATCGTGGGCATGGGTTGAATTATACGTTAGGGTAAAATCCCGTCTTTCCCGAAGGCCGGCCCATGGAATTCCTCGCCCAGTTCATCGATATCGTCCTCCACCTGGACAAGCACCTGGCCATCCTGGTGCAGCAATACGGCGTGTGGATTTACGCCATCCTGTTCGTCATCATCTTTTCCGAGACCGGTTTCGTGGTCACCCCCTTCCTGCCCGGGGATTCCCTCCTGTTCGTGGCCGGGGCCCTGGCCGCCATCGGCGAGGGAGGCATGGATATCACCGTGCTGATTGCAGTCCTGGCCGCGGGCGCCATCCTGGGCAACATGCTCAATTACCAGATCGGCCGCTTCCTGGGGCCCAAGGTCTTCCACTGGGAGAACTCCCGCTTCTTCAACAAGGCGGCCCTCATGAAGACCCATTCCTTCTACGAGACCCACGGCGGCAAGACCCTGGTGATTTCCCGCTTCCTGCCGCTCCTGCGCACTTTCGCGCCTTTCGTGGCCGGCATTGGCTCCATGACCTACGCCCGCTTCACCCTCTTCAACCTGATCGGCGCCCTGGCCTGGGTCCTGTCCCTCACCCTGGCCGGCTACTGGTTCGGCAACATGCCCTGGATCAAGCAGAACCTGTCGGTGGTGATCATCGGCATCATCGCCATTTCCCTCCTGCCGGTGGCCATCGGCTACCTGAAGCACAAGACCGCCTGATGCGCCTTCTCGTCCTCCTCCTGGCCGTGCTGGCGACCGCCTGCGCCACCAAGATGGGGCGGGACGGGCAGCGGGAGAGCGTGGTCGATGCCAAGTACCTGATGAAGACCGAGATCGACCGGGTGGCGGATACCGACCGGGCGGAGGTGGTGGCGGGCCTCCTGCTCATCGCCGACAAGCTTTACCGCCGCAATCCCCGGGAGTGGAAGAAGTCGGACGCCGCCAGCCGCGAGGCCGCCCTGGCCCGCCTGCAGCAGCGCACGGCGCCCGTCGAGCTCCAGGGCGCCCGGGAAGGCCAGGCAGCCAGCCTCGCCTTCCGGGAGGATTACGCCGGCGACCGGGTGGCGGCCCTCATGTTCGGCCTCTTGACCATGGTGGACGCGGCCTTCGAGCACAAGGAAGAGTTCTTCATCCTGGATGGGCTCAACGAGCAGAAGCTCGCCAACTGCGCCCGCAACATGGAAATCGCCGTCTGGAAGCTGGGCAGCGCCCGCAACGGGGCCGGCGAGCCCTTCCTCCTCTCCAACGAGATGGATGCCGTCAACCGCAACCTGTCCTTCGAACGGGAATTCGGCCGCATCATCGGCCTTCTCGATTTCATGGCCCGCATCGTCGCCGACCGGAACGGGCGCAGCCTGTCCCGTTTCACCCAATCGGTGGCGACGGCCGTCTTCCTGCCTGTAGGCATACTCAAATGAAAAATATCGTCATCCTGATTTCCGGCCGGGGCAGCAACATGGAAGCCCTCATCCGCGCCCGCGACGCCGGCGAGCTGCCGGTGAATATCACCGCCGTCATCAGCAACCGGCCGGACGCCAAGGGCCTGGCCACCGCCGAGGCGGCGGGCATCCAGACCTGGGTCATGAACCACAAGGCCTTCCCGGATCGGGAATCCTTCGACGCCGCCCTGGCCGAGTGCATCGACGGCTTCGCCCCGGATTTGGTGGTCCTGGCGGGCTTCATGCGCATCCTCTCCGAGGGCTTCGTGCGCCACTACGAGGGGCGGCTTCTCAATATCCATCCCTCGCTGCTGCCTTCCTTCCCCGGGCTCCATACCCACCAGGCGGCTCTGGACGAGGGCGTACGCATCCACGGCTGTACCGTCCATTTCGTCACCCCCGCCCTGGATCACGGGCCCGTGGTGCTCCAGGCCGCCGTGCCGGTCCTGGATGGCGACGACGAAGAAGCATTGTCTGCCCGGGTCCTGGCCCAGGAGCACCGCATCTATCCCCTGGCGGTGCGCTGGTTCGCCGAGGGCCGGCTGCGTTTGGAGGGCGGCAAGGTCCGCATCGACGCTCCCCTGGATGGGGCCGGCGCGCTGATTTCCCCGGTGCTGCGCTAAGGTCCGTCAAGGCTCCATGCCCCTGGCCCTCCTGGCCGCCCTGGCCGGTTCCCTCGCTATCCACGCTGCGGCGCTCTTCCTGCCGGACGTGGATTTGTCCACGGCCCCCGAACTGCCGCCCATCACGGCCGAGCTGCAACCGCCCCAGCGGCTGCCCGCCGAGGTGAAGAGGCCGAATGCCCAGCACGCGGCGGCCAAGACCCAGCCGGAGCATCGACGCGCCGCGCCGGCCACCGCGACTGCCCCTGCCTCCTCCCAGGCGGTCGCTGTGGCGCCCGACTCTCCTGCCGAGGAGCCCCCGGCGGCCCAGCCAGAAACCAAGCCCGAACCGGAACCGCCTGCCGCCGCGAAGCCCGCCGATCCGGTGCTGCCGGGCAGGGGCTATATCCGCTTCAACGTCTACAAAGGGACCGACGGGCTCCTGGTGGGACGGGCGGAACACAGCTGGGAATTCGGCGAAGGCCACTACCGGCTGGCCGCGGTGACCGAAACCGTAGGCCTCGCCGCCCTCTTCAAGCCGGTCCGGGTCGAGCTGGAGAGCCGGGGCAACCTTACCGCCGGTGGCTTGCAGCCGGAGCGCTTCACCACCCGGCGCAATGGCAGTGCCACCAACGAGAACGCCGATTTCGACTGGGGCGCCCACCAGGTCACCCTGGGCCGGGACGGCAGCCGGCGCGACATGGCGGACGGCGCCCAGGACCTCCTGTCCTTCCACTACCAGTTCGGCTATCTACCCGGGCTGGGCAGCGGCACCGGCATGGGCGTGGCCACCGGCAAGAAATTCGAGAATTACCGTTTCGAGGCCGTCGGCGAGGAAGCCCTTGATACGCCGGCCGGCCATTTCCGCACCCTCCACGTGCGGGTCAGGACCGATTCCACCACCGAGCTCTGGCTGGCCCTCGACCGCCAGATGCTGCCGGTGAAAATCCGCTATACCGACAAGAAAGGCGATAGCTTCGAGCAGGTCGCCACTGAATTGGGAATGTGATGAAAGCACGCTTTACCCCCGCCCTCTTTGCCCACGCCGAAAAATTGCTGGGCGATTTGCTGACCTTCCAGCATCCGGCCGATGCGGCCGTCTCCCACTACTTCCGCCTGCACAAGGAGCTGGGCCACGCCGACCGCGGCTTCGTGGCCGAGACGGTGTTCGCCGTCCTGCGCCGGAGACGTAGCCTGGAAGCCCGTTGCGGCGACAAGGTGACGCCCCGTCGCCTGCTCCTGGCCGCCCTGGTCTGTGCCCGAGGCTGGAACCAGCGGGAGCTGGAACCGGTGTTGAAGGCCAGCGAAGCCGAGTGGCTGGGCACGGTCAAGGCCGTCAAGGACGGCGACCTGCCGCCGGCTGTACGCTGCGACCTGCCCGGCTGGCTCTATG
>JBLNBI010000012.1:0-25353 GCA_050259815.1 Actinomycetota bacterium
CGTGCTCTGCGTCCTGCTCTCGCCCTGGATGAACCGCTTCATCTCACCCTCCTCTCGCCCATGTCTATAGCAAGGAGCGGTCGGGGCGCTATTCGTTCACGTTTTTACACAGTCTGGGCCAGGAGCCGCCGGTCGAGATCGCCATCCAATTGAATAGTCTGGGTCTCATCCGCCCCTGCTCAACGGCCGGTTCCGGGTGAGCAAATTACCGGTGGCACTGCCTCAAGCCGGCCACTTCTGGTCATCGGCGTATCACGGAAAAGCAGCCGTTAAACGTCTGCATTACCGCTGTTTGCAGTCACAGAGTTGGGATTGGCAAGTGTCGGCGCCGCGGGAAACGCGGACCATTACATTAGCCGCTCTTATAATCGTGCTGGACCCGGCCATAGGGCAGGGTCAGGTCGGCGATGAAGTGTACGCCCCCGATGACCCGCTTCACGGGGAGGTCCGCCACCGGTGCATTGACGTGGGGCACGAGATGCAGCCGTGCCGGACCAGACCAACCGCCTTTAACCTGGATGTCGGTCAAGTTGTAGCCGACCAGTTGGGCGATGGCCAGGCTGCCGTCCACCTCTGGGATCAGCTTCAAATTGACTTGGGTCATGCTCATCTTGTCGATGATCGCATCTGGGGAACAGGCCTTGCGGCCTTTGACGTCGTAGAGCAGATGCTGATGCTTGTATCCCATGGTGCCGATCGCCACCTGAATTCCCGCGTATTCCAGGGTGCCGGTGAAGGTGTCGTGGATGACTGAGAGCCTGGGCTTCGCATGCTTTTTCGGGAAACCCCAGATTTCGCGGCCGCCCGCGATGGGAGGCTCGTCGTCCAGGTACATCTGGGCGGTGAAATTGACCGGCTTGCCCTGCAGCCGCGCCGGGATGACGACCCCAGATTCCGTGTAGTCGCCGAATCCGGCTGAATCGGGCATGCGGATGAACTCGTACATCACCGTGTCGTCCCCACCGGGTTCCAAGGGCTCAGGCAGGGCCGAACGGATAGCTTCCGGATCTGATTCATAGGTGATGATCAGGTATTCACGGTCGATATAGCGATAAGGGCCACGCGGGTAGGAAGGCGACGCCAGCGGCATCGACGGCAGGTTCAGGATGTCTTCCGCCTTCATGATGCGGCCTTGCAGAAACGCTTCTGCGGGTTTGCCCTTCTTTTATCGCGCAATGTCTGCAGGGCGCCGGCCCCGGCCACCAGCTTGATCATGTCCGTATTCCTTAGGTCGTTGGCTGGTAGAGAAGGCGGCGATCGGCAAAGTTCAGTTCGACAGCGAGCCGATACTGCAGGCGCTCCTATTCACTCGTGCAGCACAACCCCCATGGTGGGGTCGAAATCATTTGACCACGGGGCAGCCTCGATCTTCTCCCGTGCCAGTGTCCGACCACTTTCCCAGAGCGACTTGATGGCGTCGGGGAAGAAATCGATGTCCTTGGTGTAATCCTCGCCGTCCCGCTTGGGCGCCCGTAGCGAAATGACGTGCATCACCGTGCTGCAGCCCCAGCCGAGAAGTTCCTGGACCTCCGGCTTGGCTCTTTCCGACTCTGGCAAGCGTTTCCCGAGTTCACGCACGACGTGGCGCAGGTGGTGTATCTGCTGCTGGCGAGCAACGTGGCTGGCGTGCTTACTGGAGTAGAGCAAGTCCTTCATCCGGCTAACAACGCCGACGAGCGAGTCCGGGGCTTCATCGTCCTCTTGCCAGAGCTGGGCGGCGAAGATTACCGAGTCCCGCCGCGGATTATCATCCAGCACCACCTCGCAGGGCGTGTTGGAATAGATGCCGCCGTCCCAGTAGGGCTCGCCATCGATAACGACGGCAGGAAACGCGGGGGGTAGGGCACCGGAAGCCAAGACATGGTCGAGACGCAGGGGGTCGTCCCGGCTATCGAAATACCGCATCCGGCCGCAACTCGCACTCACCGCCCCCAAGGTCAGCCGGATTCCCTCGTGCCCGATGCAGTCGAAGCTCATCAGTCCACCCAAGGTTTCCCGCAAGGGCTCGGTCGAATAGTAGCTTGCATCGTTGATCCCCAGCGGTGCCTGGAGTCCAAGCCAGGCCCGTTGATTGGGCACGAAGAAACCGGGGATTCCCTGGATAAGGGGGCCGAAGTGGCGGAGCATGCCCCAGCCGAGTTTGCTCCAGGGTAAGGCTGCCTCAGCGCCCTCGGCAACCCGTTGCCAGAATTCCCTCAGACGCGGCAGACGGTCCTGCGGTGGGTTGCCGGCGATGATGCCGCCGTTGATTGCACCGATCGAGGTCCCGACGACCCAATTCGGCTCGATCCCGGCCTCGTGCAGCGCTTCGTAGACGCCGGCCTGAAAGGCGCCAAGGGCGCCGCCCCCTTGCAGGACCAGCACCACTTGCCCTGGCAGATGAGGTTTTTCCGCTCTGGCAGGGGAAGGGTTGGCTGCTCGGCTGGCCATGGATTAGTCAGATATTCGTATCTTCAGGCGGCACCTGGTGCGGATCGGGCATCGGCGCGGCACCGGTTTGGCCCTCCCTCTCCCTGTCGATGACGGGAAGGCCCAGCACGTAGCTGGTCATGGAGAGCGAACCCAGGGTACAGCCTTCGACAAAGGCAGCCGCGGGCTGCTTGGCTTCCTGGCACAGCCCGGCCAGGTAGAGGAGCGGAAGGTAGTGCTCCGGCGTCGGGACCGAAAGGGCGTAATCGGGGTGTGCTTCAAGCCCTGGTAGCGCCCCCGGATCGGACACCATGCAGCGTTTGACGGCCGCATCGAAGCGCTCTCCCCAGTCGAACCCCTGGTCGGAGCGCCAGGCGATGCGCCGCAGGTTATGGACCACATTGCCGCTGCCGACGATCAGTACGCCCCGGTCCCGGAGCGGCGCAAGCCGCGCCCCCAGGTCGAGGTGATAGTCCGCGTCCTGCCCGGCATGGATGGAGAGCTGCAGCACCGGGATATCGGCGACCTCTGAAGCCACCTCTGGGGCGCCAGGGGCCGGGTAATCGAACTCGAACAGCGCCAGGGGAAAGCCGTAGAAGTCGTGGATGACCCGGGGCTGCCCCATGGCGGTGACCGCCGTGCCGTTGATGTACCAGTGGGCGGAAACGCAGAGGATGGCCCGCGGGCGGGGCAACGAACGCCCCAGGGCACGCCACGCCGCCGTGAAGCGGTTGTCCTCCAGGGTGTTCATCGGATTGCCGTGGCCAATGAAGGCGGCGGGCATGCGGGTCGGGGATTCCATACCTTATCGACTCCCGATCGGCCCGAAGGTTTAAAGCGCTATCTGGCGGCCCGTCTGGCGGTCTGCCCTTCTGCTGCGAAATGCTCGCCGAGGAAATCGATCAACGCCCGGACCTTGGCCGGGATGTGCTTGCGGGTCGGATAGACGGCGTAGATTCCCAGTTCAACGGCCCGATATTCCGGCATCAGCTCCACCAGCGTCCCGGCTTCCAGGTCGTCTTCGACCAGGAAGGAGGGCTGCAGAATGATTCCCTGGTCGTCCAGGGCCGCCGCCCGGCAAGTCTCGCCGCTGTTGGTGGTGAGGCAGGGACGGGTCCGCACACCGACGGCCCCCTCCGGCCCCTCGAAGGCCCATTCATCCCCGGTGGACCAGTAGCTGTAGGCGAGAACCGCATGATCGGCCAATTCGTGCGGGCGGCGCGGCACGCCATGGGCATCGAGGTAGCCGGGCGAGGCGCACAGCACCATCCGGGTCGTCGCCAGCTTGCGGCTCACCAGGGTCGAACTGGCCAGCCGGCCGATACGGATCGCCAGGTCGTACCCTTCCTCGACGAGATCGACCAGACGGTCGGCCAAGGTGATGTCCAGGGTGACCTTGGGATGGCGCTCTCGAAAACCTCCCCAGAGGGGCGCCAGATGGCGATTGCCGAAGGTGACCGGCGCGCTGATCCGCAGCAAGCCGCTGGCCGTGCGGGTCTGGGTCGAGATTTCATCCTCCGCCTCGCCCACGCTGGCCAGGATGTCCTTGCAACGGGTGTGAAAGATCTGTCCCTCCTCGGTCAATGAAAGGCGGCGGGTGGTGCGCTGCAGGAGCCGGACCCCGAGTCGCGCCTCCAGGTCCCCGATATGGCGCGAGACGGCGGCCTTCGACATGCCGAGGGCGTCGGCGGCGCTGACGAAGCTTCCGGAATGGACGACCTCGACCAGGACTTGCATCTGTAGCAGCTTGTTCATTGTTTCGATTATCGGAACTATGTATTTAAATTTACCATATTTATCTACCGAATCCGGTTCTATAAAGTTCGTTCCATGGCCAGCGGCATTCGCTGCCAGATCTCAAAAAGGCATCACCTCAACCTACGAAAAGGAACGAACATGAAAGTAACCGTCATCGGCGCCGGCAACATGGGCTCGGGCTTCGTCAAGCAACTCACCCGCGCCGGCCACCAGGTCAGCGTCACCGCCCGCAATCTCGACAACGCCCGGGCCGTCGCCGCCGCCAATCCCGGCGCCACCGCCGTTGCCGCCGACAATGCGGCTGCCGGCGCCGACCTCATCGTCCTGGCTACCGGCTACGGCGATGCCGTCCGGGCCCTGCGCTCCGTCGGCAATCTCCAGGGCAAAGTGGTCATCGACATCACCAACCCCCTCACCGCCGACTACATGGGGCTGACCCTCGGCCACAGCACTTCCGCCGGCGAGGAAATCGCCAAGGCAGTACCGGAGGCGGATGTGGTCAAGGCCTTCAACACGGTCTTCGCCCAGGTCCTGGCCGAGGGGGCCGATTTCGGGGCGGGCCGCAAGGTCAGCGTCTTCGTGGCCGGGGACAGCGCCCAGGCCAAGCAGGCCGTGACCGCGCTGGCCCAGAGCATGGGTTTCGAGACCATCGACGCCGGCGGCCTGAAGAACGCCCGCTACCTCGAACCACTGGCCGGGTTGAACATCTACCTCGGCTACGGCGCCGGACTCGGCACCAGCATCGCGCCGACCTTCATCCGCAAGAGTTGAAACTATCGAACCGAACCCAGGAGCAAGACCATGAAGACCTCACTCATCAAGCGCCTCGTTGCCACTACCGCCGGCCTGTCGCCCCTCGCCCTGCGCGTCCCGGTCGGCATCATCTTCGCCGCCCACGGCGCCCAGAAACTGTTCGGCTGGTTCGGCGGCTACGGCCTCGAAGGAACCGGCCAATGGATGGCCTCGATCGGCATCGAGCCGGGCATGTTGATGGCCGCGCTGGCCGGTGGCGCCGAGTTCTTCGGCGGTCTGGCCCTGCTCCTGGGGCTCCTGGTTCGCCCCGCCGCGGCCGTTCTGGGCTTCACCATGCTGGTCGCCATCTTCAGCGTGCATATCGGCAACGGCCTGTTCATGAAGAACAACGGCATCGAGTTCGGCCTCGCCCTGCTGGCCGCCACGATCTCGCTTCTGGTCAGCGGCGCCGGACGGTTGTCGGCCGATGCTGCGCTGGCAGGGCAACTTGGCCCGCAGCGCTAAGCAACAGACCTGACTTCCGGGTTCAAGCGCGGCGCCCATGCCGCCCATTTCAAGACCGACCAGGCCGCCCCGGTGGCGGCCGTGGCGGAACTCGCCGATTACGACGCAATCATCGTCGGCCTGCCTTACAGCCACCAAGGCCAGATGACCCTCGACGAAATCGTCGGCGGCAGTCCCTACGGCGCGACGACCATTGCCGGCGGCCAGGGGCAGCGGCAGCCGAGCGTGATCGAGCTCGACGGGGCGCGCTTCCAGGGCAAGCTGATCGCCGAGACGGCCGACAAGCTGTTCAGCTAAGCCCCGGAATCAGGGCATCCGGGTCCAGGCTCGGCGTTTGCAGCCAAGACCATGGATGCCGGAAACGCCCGGCTCCCTTCAGGAGGGTTGCCATCATGACTGACAGTTGTCGTACCAAATTAAGATGCGCCGGAGGTGAGCGATGAATATGGCGTCGTCTGATCCTGTAAGCATGCTCCTGGATATTCTTTCCAGCCTGCTGCCAAAGCTCGAGGCGCTTTACAAGGATATCCACGCCCATCCGGAACTGTCGATGCAGGAGACCCGCACTGCGGCCCTCGCAGCGAAACATCTCCGGGACAATGCTTACGAGGTCACCACTGGCGTGGGCAAGACAGGGGTCGTCGGCCTGCTGCGCAATGGTGAAGGCCCCACGGTCATGCTGCGTGCCGACATGGATGCGCTCCCCATCCGGGAAGCGAGCGGCGTCGATTATGCGAGCACCGTCATGGCCACCGATGCCGAGGGAAATGCCGTACCCGTGGCGCACGCCTGCGGCCACGACATGCATGTCACATGGCTGATGGGGGCGGCATCGCTATTCTCGCAACGGCGGGATGCCTGGCGCGGCACGCTGATGGTGGTGTTCCAGCCTGGCGAAGAGACGGCGCAAGGTGCACGGGCCATGATTGACGACGGTCTATTCACGCGCTTTCCCAAGCCGGATGTCGTGCTCGGGCAGCATGTCATGGTCGGCCCCGCAGGCACGGTCGCAGGCAGCGCCGGGCCGATTACCTCTGCCGCCGATAGCCTCCAGATCCGCCTGTTCGGGCGCGGTGCCCATGGCTCGATGCCGCAAGCCAGCGTCGATCCGGTAGTCATGGCTGCATCGATCGTCTTGCGACTGCAAACCATCGTTTCCCGCGAAGTGGCCGCCACCGATGCTGCGGTAGTTACGGTCGGAGTGTTGCAGGCGGGCACCAAGGAGAATGTGATCCCGGATGAGGCCATCATCAAACTGAACGTCCGAACTTTCGATGAAGGGGTACGCAAGCATGTACTTGGCGCGATCGAACGGATCGTCAACGCCGAAGCGCAGGCCTCCGGCGCACCGCGCATGCCGGAGATCACTCCGTTGGATCGCTACCCCCTCAATGTCAACGACCAGCAGGCGAGTGACCGCATTGCGGATGCCCTGCGCCGCCATTTCACCCCCGATCGCGTCCGGCACACCGGGCCAGCACCAGCGAGCGAGGACTTCGGCTGCTTCGGGAGCGAATGGAACGCGCCGTCGGTATATTGGTTTGTCGGGGGGACCGATCCAGATGTCTATGCAAACGCCAAGGCAGCCGGACGAATCAACGACCTGCCGGTCAATCACAGCCCCTTTTTCGCTCCCGTCATCCATCCCACCCTGCAGACCGGCATTGAGGCCATGGTCGCGGGCGCCTTGGCCTGGCTGGCTAAATGAAGAGCCAATCGGCAGTGTCTGCGCCGGCGTAGGCCCCCCTTTCCGATGCTGCAGATCCCCGTTCTCGAACAGAGGGTAATTCATGATTTGCTGCTGGTTCTCGACCTGGCGGGCACCTTTGTCTTCGCAATCAGCGGCGCGATGTTGGGCGTACGCCGCAATCTCGACATCTTCGGAATTCTGGTCCTGTCCTTTGCGGCCTCAAGTGCAGGGGGCATTACCCGCGATCTGCTGATCGGCGCCGTCCCGCCTGCCGCGATCAGTGACTGGCGTTACCTTGCCGTTGCTCTTGCCGCCGGGTTCCTGGCTTTTTCCTGGTCTTCACTCTTCGTACGCCTGCGCGCCGCGATATTGATATTCGATGCCGCAGGTCTTGCGCTTTTTGCCGTGGCCGGCACGCAAAAGGCGCTAGCCTACGGACTGAACCCGTTAATGGGAGCGCTGCTGGGGATGCTGACCGGCATCGGCGGAGGTATTGTGCGGGACCTACTCGTCGCTCGCACGCCCACCGTGCTTCAGAGCGAACTCTACGCCCTCGCAGCACTTGTGGGCGCGGTGCTCGTTGTCGTCGGACATGCACTGACTTGGCCAATAGTCCCGACCGCAATTGGAGGCGCTATCGCCTGTTTCGTCCTTCGACTGATGGCAATCCGGTATGGCTGGAATCTTCCGCTCGCCCGGCCAATCGAAAGAGGGAACGAGCGGAGCGAGCGTGAATGATGGCCGTACATCATCTGTAGTCAGCCATTGCCGGAAAGAGTCGTGAATACCCCTGCTGCAAAGAATGCTGACTGGAGTGCAAGATACGCCCCGACAGTTACATCCGTCAGTCCGCTCCATCGGTCTGCCAGGGCGCGAGCAGCCTGGAGATTAAGTCGGCATCGGCGCCATTTCTTGGATAGACGAGCGATACCTGATAATCGACGAGGGGGATATCGACCGGCAGGGCTGCGAACGCCCCCCCGACTTGGCCGGCTTCCGATTCCGGAATGATGGCCATCCCGGAAAATCCCTGCGCCAGGAGGTCGAGTAGGACCGAGGAGTCGGAACTGTAGAGGGCGACGTTCGGCGCCAGGCCGGCCTCGTGCATGGCTCGCAACAATTGCTCGTAGCCGCCCACCCCGACCGACCGCCGCAACAGCAATAAGCGATGCCGGCTTAGTTCCGCCAGAGAGACCTGGGTCGAGCCAGGTTGGAACATGCCGATGGGCGCTACTGCCACCGTTCTGCTTACAAGCAGGCTATGGACGACGAAGTTCTCCGGGTACTGAGGCGGCTGCATGAACGCCGCGTCCAACTGGCCCGTCAGGAGCAGATGTTCGAGGTAAGCGGAATCGCCCACCACCAGGCCGATCTGGCAATCCGGAAAACCGGCTTGCAGATCGCTGAAACGGGCCAGCCACGGGGTTCTGCAGGTGGGGGAAAGTCCGATTCGCAGGGTTGGCCCCGCCAGTGCCGAGGCGCGGATGACCTCTTCCTTGGAAGCATCAACCGCCCGCAGTATTTCCCGGGCCCGGCGGTAGAGGATTCGGCCGGCATCGGTCAGTTCCAGAACCCGGCCCTTGCGGGAAAAAAGCTCCGTTCCGAGTTCCTCTTCCAGTTCCTTGAGGCGCTGGCTGAGGGGTGGCTGCGCCATGTGCAGTACCCTCGCGGCGGCACTAATCTGCCCCTGCTCGGCAATGGTGCAAAAATAATGCATGCGCTTGAGGTCCATCTGAAAACTATATCATTTCGATATACATAATCAGCAAAACGGTATTTTTTTCCCCATCAGCAAGCCAATACAATCGAGCCAACATATCCCTTTGGTAGTTTTCAATACGCCCGGAAGCACGGGGAGCGTACTGGGAATATTTGTCGAGGTCGCCCATGCTAGGTCCGGTCGTCAATAGCGTAACCCTGGTGGCAGGCGGCATATCCGGTGCGGCACTGGGCCGGAGGATTCCCCGGCGAGTAAGGGAGGCCATGCCCCTGACCTGCGGCATCGTGTCGGTCGCGGTCGGCACTGCCCTCATGAACAAGGTTCACGCCATTCCCGCCGTGGCCCTGGCGTTGCTGGCTGGCGCCTTCATCGGCGAACTGCTTTTCCTAGAGCGTGGTCTCGAACTGGCCATCGGCTGGGCCCGTCGGCGGGTCGAGAAGATGTGGCCAGCCGAGCAGGGCAATCACCGTACCGAGGATTTCGTCGCCAAGTACGTGACCGTGCTGGTGCTCTTCAGCGCTAGCGGCATGGGCATCTTCGGCGCCATGCACGAAGGCATGACCGGCGACGCCAACATCCTCATAGCGAAGGCCATCCTGGATCTCTTTACCGCGACGATTTTCGCCACTGAACTCGGCTATGCCGTAATCCTGATCGCCATACCGCAGATGGCCATCCAGGGACTGCTCTATGCCAGCGCATCCCTGGTCCTTCCAATGGCATCGCCGAACATGCTGGCCGACTTCTCCGCGAGCGGCGGCGTCATCATGCTGGCGACCGGCTTGCGGGTCTGCGGCATCAAGATCTTTCCCATCGTGAACATGCTGCCGGCCCTGCTGTTGGTCATGCCCTGCTCGGCCCTGTGGTCGCACCTGTTCGCGTAGCCGGGACCGGATGACTCGACGTCGCCCCGGTCTCTTCGAAAACCTCTGACGAAAGCGAGCGATGACACCTCAAGATGCCCTCCAACGCGTAATTGAACACCGGGAAATCTTTCCCGAAGAAATGGTGTCGCTGATGCGGCAGATCATGGGCGGAGAAGTATCGCCGGTTCTGGTTGCCGCCATTGTCGCCGGGCTCCGGGTCAAGAAGTAAACCGTCGGCGAAATCGCATCTGCCGCCGCAGTGATGCGCGAGATGTCGAACAAGGTCGAAGTCGCTGATCGGAGCCATCTGGTCGATACCTGCGGCACCGGCGGTGACGGCGCCAGCACCTTCAATATTTCCACCGCGGCCATGTTCGTCGCCGCGGCGGCTGGCGTGCCGATCGCCAAACATGGCGGGCGGGCGATTTCCAGCCAGTCGGGAAGCGCCGATGTACTGGAGGCGCTCGGCGTCAATCTGAATCTCCGCGCTGACCAAGTTGCTGAATGCATCGCGGAGACCGGCATCGGCTTCATGTTTGCGCCCAACCACCACGGGGCTATGAGACATGCCGCCCTGGTGCGCCGTGAATTGGGCGTGCGGACCCTGTTCAATATCCTCGGACCGCTTACCAACCCGGCCTGCGCGCCCCGCCAAGTGGTGGGCGTCTTCCATCCGGACCTCGTGGGTATCCTTGTGCGCGTCCTGGAGCGGCTTGGCTGCCAGCGCGCTCTTACCGTCTTCGGTTGCGAAGGCCTGGACGAGATATCCATCTCCCGGCACACCATGGTCGGCGAACTCAGGAATGGCCAGATTACCGAGTACGTCATTCACCCGGCCGAGTTCAATTTGCCCATCCACAAACCGGCCATGCTGCGGGTTGCCAACGTTGAGGAATCCCGGACCATGGTGCTCTCCTCCCTCGACAAGCAACCGAGTGCAGCCCGCGATATCGTCGCATTCACCGCGGCGGCCAGCATCTACGTCAGCGGGTACGCCGAGTCGCTTGCAGAGGGGGTTGCCTTGGCTCTCGAAGCGATTTCCTCTGGTGCCGCTCGTGCCAAACTGGAGCAATTCGTCCAGTTCACCCAGCGCTTCGAGGCCATTCATGCCTGACGGCAGTACGTTCTCCTTGGCCATGGTCGCCGCCATCCCCCAGAGCGGCCAGGGGGCTGCTCCCGTACTGTGCCCGGTGGCCGATGCGGTCCTGCCCTGCGCCCACGGCAAGCACCTGGTCCTCGGACGCCGGACCTTGGTGATGGGCATCCTGAACGTCACCCCGGATTCGTTTTCCGACGGCGGGCGGTTCACCGGACTCGATGCTGCCATCGCCCACGCCGATCGCCTGGTTGCAGAAGGTGCGGATATCCTCGACATCGGCGCTGAATCCACCCGCCCCGGAAATGAACCGGTCTCACAGGAAGAAGAACAGCGCCGTCTCCTGCCGGTCATCGCACGCATCGCCGCCCGTTATCCGCACCTGCTTATCTCGGTGGACACCTATAAGGCAAGGGTCGCCGAGCTAGCCATCGCCGCCGGCGCCGCCATCATCAATGATGTCTGGGCCTTCCGACGGGACCCGGCAATGGCCAATGTGGCAGCAAAGACGGGGGCCGGGGTCGTGGTCATGCACCACTGCGCAGACCCGACGAGTGGGGATATCCACGCCGGCAAGAATACATCGCTCGATATCCTGGACCATGCCGAGAACCTCTTCGAGGAAGTTCTGGCGCGGGCAAGTAACGCCGGCGTGCGGCGCGAAAGCCTGATCCTCGATCCTGGCATTGGATTCGGCAAGACCCAGGAGCAAAACCTCCGCATGATCGCCAGCCTGGACTGGTTACGGTCGTGTTTTGGCTTGCCCATCCTGCTCGGCGCTTCACGCAAATCCTTCATCGGCGTGATCGCGGGAAGCTCGCCGGATCAGCGGTTACCAGGTTCGCTGGCAGCCCACCTCCTCGGCATTCTCGCCGGTGCGCAGATCGTGAGGGTACATGACGTCGCGGCCACAGTGCAGGCGGTCAAATTGGCCGAGGCGATCATGGCGGCCGGCAATGACTCTCGAGAGGCAGCCACTTTGGCCCTGGAGCGCAGTGGGGCGGGCAGTACGTGGTGTGACCACTGACAACAGCTTCCTTCAGTCCCTTCTTGAGTTCAGCCCATGACGACACCTTTTACCCTTTCCCCCCTTATCGAAGATTTCAGCCTCGCCTATCGCCTTCGCCCGGCCGAGGGCGAAGCACGCGGCCAGGTGATCCTCCTGCACGGATTCGGGAGTAATGAAGCCTCGCTCGCCGGGCTGGCCTTCATGTTTCCGTCGGATATCGCCGTTGTTCTGGTGCGCTTTCCGATACCGCTGGGCCCGGATTCTTTTGGGGCTTTTGCGGTCAAGTTCACCAGCGACGGCCCGCATATCGATACCTTCGCCGCCGAGAGCAGCCGCCAGACGCTGATCCAGTTCATTGAGGAATTACAGGCTCACAGCGGGATTCCTCCCGCCAGGACACTGATCGCAGGATTCAGCCAAGGCGGCATCATGTCGGCAGGGATCGCCCTAACCCGTCCCGATCAAGTTGCAGGTTTTGCCATTTTGTCAGGGCGCATCCTCCCGGAAATTATCCCGCTACTGGCTGCACCGACGGCACTGTCCCATCTCGAAGGATTCATCGCCCATGGCGAGCATGACGACAGGCTGCCACTCGCCTGGGCCAAGCGCAGCGCGGCTCTTCTGGAAAACCAAGGCATCCGCTACGAACAGAAGCGGTACGGCGCCGGCCACGAGATCACGCTGGAGATGGCTTCAGATTTCGTGACCTGGAGCACAGGCTTGCTCTATCGATAGACTCCCACGACCTCGGTTGTTACTGCGCCACAACCTCAACGGCAAAGCCCGCATCCACCCAACCGGCAAACCCTCCGTGCAGCACTCGCACATCGAGCCCTCGCTTCGTCAGCTTTTCAGCGGCCTTCAATGCCGAGGCATCATTCGGACACGCGCAATAGGTCACCGTGATTGCATCGGCGGGCCAGTCATGAAGAGGCAATGTTTCAATAGTCGCCAACTCGATATGACGAGCCCCGGGGATGCGCTCGCCGAGCGGTAACGGGGGGGCCGTCACGGCTGCCCGGACATCCACGAGGATCACCGCAGCCCCTTGGGCCATCATGTCAGCCAGTTCTTGCGGCCTGAGCCGCGGAAGGAGAGCCAGCGCCCTGGCCACCCGCCATCTCCGCCAGGCACGTCCCACCATGTAGAGGCCCAGGAGAGAGGCGAGGACGATGGCGGCTGCGCTGCCCAAATCGCCCAGGTAGTTCAGGGCATGGGTAATCTGATTATGGAAAAGCAGTCCGCCAAAGATGCCGCTGCCGGCCCAGAGGGCGATGCCTGCCAAGTTGAAGACAGCAAACGTCCGTGGGCTCATGCCAAGTGCCCCGGCCAGGGGCGGTGCCAGGGTAGAAAGACCCGGGACGAACTTGGCAATTACCAGGGTTGCGATCCCGCGCTTGGCAAAGCTCACCTCGCTCTGGCGCACGCAGCTGTCCGGCGATATGGAAATTCGGCACAGAAGGGATAGCACCTTCCGTCCGAGCCGCCTTCCGGCAATGAACCAGACAAAATCGGCCAGCATCGAAGCGACGGTTGCCACGGCCAACGCTTTGGCGCCAAAGACACCATCGCTGGCTGCTGCTGCACCGGCCAGCAACAGGATCGGTATCGCTGGAACCGGGGCCCCCAGTTGCTCGATGAGCACCACCAGGAAAACGGCCAGGAGGCCGTGATTTGCAAACAGGGTGGAGACGTCTTCCATCTCTTGTAACTCCATTCGTGACCGAAGAACGCCTCCGTGGTTCTAGCTGCGTTCAGGCAAACAATTCGTCCATGCGGGCTTCAGCTTCGGTGAAAGCCTTGCTGGCGGACTCAGCCCCCATGGCGAGGCCCTCAGCGTAGATGAATTCGACATCGGTCATTCCGAGGAAACCCAGTACATTTTTCAGGAAAGGGACCTGGGCGTCGATCGGGGTATCCCGATACAGGCCTCCCCGGGTCAGGGCCACATAGACCTTCTTGCCCTTCACCAGCCCCTCCGGACCTTGGGCGGTGTAGCGGAAGGTGACGCCGGCCCGGGCAATGGCGTCGATCCAAGTCTTGAGCTGGACGGGAACGCCGAGGTTGTACATGGGCACGCCCAGGACGATCGCGTCGGATTCCATGAGCTGGGCGATCAGGGCGTCGTCCTGGGCCACTCGGGCCGCCTGCTCGGCGGTACGCTGCTCAGCCGGGGTGAACAGGGCTGTCAGGGCCGCCTCGTCCAGCACCGGGTGGGGATTGCTTGCCAGGTCGCGCAGAGCAACAGTGGCGTCCGGATGTTTTGCCTTCAAGCGGGCAGTGATCGTATCGGCCAGCCGAGTAGAGTTGGAACCGTTGGAACGGGCGCTTGCATTCAGTTGCAGGATCTTCATGGGTATCTTCTCCAAAGTTATTACGCGGCTGGCTATTTGTTGAAACCATGAAGGCCATTTTATTGGGCTCAATATCGATACAGAAGCCGTCAATATGGATATCATTGTTCCAATAGTGGAACAAAACCCTAGCTATGAGCCTCGACGCCAACGACCTCATTCTTTTTGCCCGCATTGTTGAAGTTGGAAGCTTTTCGCAGGCAGCCGAACGCGTTGGACTGCCGAAATCCACTCTCTCACGGCGCATCACCCAGTTGGAGAATCGGTTGGGGGAGCGCCTGCTGACGCGGAGCACTCGGCGCCTGACCATCACTGATTTTGGTGAGCGGATCCTCGACCATGCCCGACGGCTGCAGGAAGAGACTGAGGCCGCCTCCGCCCTGGCCCTCCATCGGCAAAGCACGCCGAGGGGCGTGCTGCGGGTCGCCCTTCCTCCGGACTTCGCTGAGCTGGACTTGACCCCCTTCCTTCTTGAGTTCGCCACCAACTTCCCGGAGGTCAGCCTGGAACTGGACCTCTCACCCCGCCGGGTCGATCTACTGGCTGAGCGGTTTGACCTGGCAGTGCGGATCGCCAGCCGCTTGCCCGACGATGCCGCCCTGGTGGCCAGGAAACTGTGCGATTTGCACAACCGGCTTTACGCCAGCCCGGCATACCTTGCCCGCTTCGGTACGCCCAGCTGTCCCGAAGACCTGATGCACCACACCTGCCTACGGCTAATAGGAGGGACTGGCGAAACGATGCCTTGGCGCCTTTTTCGGGGATCGGAGTCCTGGGAGGGCAGTCCCCAAGGCCCGTTGGCAGCCAACTCTCCCGGGCTGCAGCGCGACCTGGCGCTGCACGGGATGGGGATTGTCGGCCTAACCGAGCAATTCGCCAGTAAATGGGTTGAGCAGGGCCAGCTTCGACGGGTATTGCCGGAATGGGAGTTGCCCACCATCACCATCTGGGGGGTCACGCCCGGCCGGCGACTATTGCCGTCACGGACCACCGCTTTCCTTGAAATGCTGAAAGCGGCGCTTGGTAAGGAGGGCTAGTCAGAAGTACGGAAGTTCAACCCGGGCTCCATCAGCACGATGTGATTCGGATTGATGTAAAAATGAGATTCTATCGGGGGGTGGGGAATTACGCTTCGGCTCACGACGATTCCCTAAGGGAACGCCAAGCTTGGCTGCTGTAACTCAAGAAACGGACATATGCTGCATGGAAACCGAATGTCTCTTCAGGGTCGGGATTACCCCGTGGCGACTGGCCGCTTTCCGGCGATGAATTCGAGGAGCGGACTGACGCAACCCGACCCCAAGCCGCCGGTGACCGTTTTCTAAAGCGGACATTCCCAATACCTGCAGGGCAATGCGAAAGCGGACGCTCGCAGCCTCAACGCCAATCTGGCACCTAGACGGCCGGTATTGGATGGCAGCGGCCATAGCGCCTAGGAAGGTGGAGGGCCGTCCCCGGCCAGGAGCGGTCCGTTGTCGACTTCGTAGAGCGGCCACTCAAAGGACCGTTCTGCCTTTGAACCTGCCGGTCCACCTACGCGTACAAGTGGGCCTGAGCGGAAATTCGAAGCATCGCATTGGGTGTTGGGTAGCTAAATCCCATATCCGCTGTTTCTATGGTCGGGAATGGCGTTTTCGACCTAAAGATGCATGATGGCAATGACAAAAACAACATGCACTAATGAATGGCTTGCTGCCTTTTCTAAGGGCGACCTTACGATGAATTCGTCCGATAACGCGCCAAAGCCTCAAGGCAGAAAGCGGTGCTTAATTCCGCAGAGCCCCAATATTCTGACGGGCCGCTGTAGAAGGCGCTGATGGGCCACGACCCGTCGGGGTTTTGCAGTTTCAGTATGGCGTCGATGGCCGGGGCCACCAAAGGGCTTTCGGGATCGAAGTTGAGCAAGGTGCATGCGGCCAACCCGAGGGTCAGGGCAGGACGCACCGGCTCCCATCCCTTTCCGGCCAGGCAGGCAATCCTGGCGAGGATATGATCCCGCGTCTGGATTAAAGAGGGGGCACTATGCCGGTACGCCCGTGACACCATGTAGTAGAGGGCAAATGAATCCTTGTAATACAGACTGAAGTCCGGTCGGTCTGTCCGGACCTCCTTGATAAGCCAGTCTATGGCCGGCAGCGTATCGTCGCTTTCACCTAGATAGAGAATCGCGTTCGCATTTACCACAGGGTCGACGTCATCGGCGGGTACCGGGTCTTTGCCCGTGTTGAGGAGGCGAGGGTCGCCGACCTCCGCCGGACGGCGGGTCTTGCGAAGTGCCCACCGGGCCTGGATGTCCCCCAGGAGGCGAACGGCCCGCAACACTACCGATAGGGGAGTGTAAGCGTTCGGGGTGATCCAGGTCAGGAAGCGGCCCTTGCCGTCGCGATTGGCCCTGGCGATCCACCTGTTGGGAGGAGGCGGCCGGTTGTTGCTCCCCAGGGCGAAACTCGCGCAGGCCGTATCGTCCAGGTCGGGGGGGATGCGGCAATGTTTGAACTGGGTGCGGCCGTAATAACGCCATAGGCCGCCCAACTCCCTTTCGCTTTCGATAAACCGGAGCGCGGCCTCTTTCATGGGCTGCACGTCGGACCCATCGACATGGGAAAGGGAATGGACGACAAAGCACGTAACGAAGGGACTGCTATCGAACAGGGCGTTTGCCAGTGTTGGATCCGAACCAAGCAGGGTCTTGAACTCACCGCTCGGCAATTGGGATCGGCGCAGGAATTCGATGGCCCGGGCGATTGCTTCCGATACTTCCCGATGATCCATAAGATTATTTTTCTTCAACTTGCGGCCCTGTCGTTATTGGGATCGGCCGGCGCCAAGTCATTGCCAATCCACATCCGCCCGCACCAGTTGCCCTAATTTGACCAGCTCATTGGTAAGGGCATCCATCGGCGCCTTTACCACCAGGGGCGCCCCCCGTCCGTTCCAGCCGTAGGAAGCAAGCGGGTCAAGGACGGCGGGCTGGAGTATGACCGCCCGCATTGAATACCTGCCGGGCAGCAGGGGCAGCTTCTTGACCACGCAACTCAACTCGCCGGTTCCCGGGGCCAGGGTCCGGCATTCTTCCCCATAGGCGCCTGTGACGCAGACCATCTCATCCGCAGTCCATATGCCAAATCCCCAGGCTCCCTCGACAGCCACCGCCGCGCGATAGCGAATCGTCACCCGGGCGGCGTCGCCGGTCCGGATATCTCCCCCCGATAGGCCCTCGGCCCTTAGTTCCTCGATGGCGACGGCCCCCGGGTCGGGGGCCGTTGATGCATCGGCCTGGACGGTGCCGAATTCCATTTCAAGTTGGCGGCTGACGGCCTCCACTGCGGTCCCTTCGAATACGGACCTCCCTTGATGCAGGAGAATCCCCCGGTGACAGACTGCCTGAACCTGGTGGGAGTTATGGGAGATCAATACCAGGGCACCGCCGGCTTCCAGGTAGGAGCGCATGTGGCCGATGCATTTGCGCTGAAAAACATGGTCTCCGACTGCAAGGACCTCGTCGACGAGAAAAATATCGGGCTTGAGCCGGGAGCTCAATGCATAGGCCAATCTCGATTTCATGCCCGTGCTGTAGGACTGGAAGGGGGCATCGATGGAGGCCTTCAATTCTGCGAAATCCACGACTTCGTCGATGAGGCGCCTAGTCCGTTCCCCAGAGAAACCATGCCTGGCCGCCCCCACCTGGATATTTTCCCGCCCGGTAAGCAAGGGATTGAAGCCTGTCCCCAATTCAAGCAAGGCTTCGGGCCGGCCACCCAGGCGTATCTCGCCCCGGTCTGGCTTCAGCAGTCCGCACAGGAGCTTGAGCAGGGTGCTTTTGCCAGCCCCGTTGTGGCCAAGGACGGCGAGGGCTTCTCCCCGCCGCAAGTCAAAGGAGAGGTCGTCCACGGCCCAGAACTCCCCCGGCCTGAGTCCGGCCGGCTTCGAGGCGGGAACGAATTCCCCTGCAAAGTCCTTGAGCCCGTACCACAGCGACCTTCTGTATGACCGGCAGCGTTTCTTTGAAAGCCCGCTGACCGACAAGACCGTATCCTTGTCCATGTCTATCCCAGGCGGGCAACGATATGGGGACGGGCCAACCGGTAGAGCAACCACGCAAGGACGAGGAAGACCAGGTTCCCCACGGTGACGGCGGCGAGGTCGCCCATGGGCGACGGTCCAAGCAGCCAGGCCCGGGAGGTCTGAATCAGGGGCGTGAGGGGATTGAACGCCAGCACGCTGTCCTTGGGCGCCACATAGGCCACCGGCGTGAGGAAGAACCAAAGCATGGCTATGGCCGAAATGCCCCGTTCTATATCTTCGTAAAGGAGGCCGAAGGGGGTCGCCAGGAGTCCCAGGGTGAACCCCATCAGGACAAGGGAGCCAATCCCGAGAGGAATCAGCAGGGCTGTCGGTGCCACCGGGACGCCGAAGGCGATCAGCGCCCCTGCCAGTATCAGCCACCTCAGGGCGCAATTCATCAGGACGTCGAGCAAGCCGGCCACCATGATTGCCTCGTGGGGTATGGTGCTCCTGGTAATCATCTGCCGCGCCGTGGAAAGGTGCTGCAGGGGAGCATTCAAGGCATCCAGGAAGACCTGCCAGAGGATCACGCCGGCCAGGACGAAGACCGGATAGGGCAGCTCCGTGGGAGAGGCGGTCACCACATTGAGAGAGCGGAGGTGGATGCAGGCCAGGGTCGTGGCCACCGTCGGAACGAGATGCCAGAGGCTGGCAAGCCGGGAGCTCCGGTGGCGGGCACGGATATGCCCGAGCTGCATGTGCCAGGCGATCAGGAATGCCGCCCGGAAATCCTGAGCCGCCGCCGCCAGGAAGCGCTCCGGATGGCGTAACTCCGGCAAGGCCGTGTAGCGGATTTCAGGCATCTTCCGTCTGGGGCAATGCCGGGATTGCCGTTGCAAGGGGCGCCGGCCTATTCTCTTCAACCCCGTCGGGCCGGGGGCCGTGGACCAACTCCAAAAGCATGGCGGCCATGGTGGCTGGGGGGTTCGGAGGCACTATCTGGCGGATGGCCACCGAGGCCGCAGCCCCAATCTCCTGCCACTCGTGCCGCCGAATCCAGGCGTTTTCCATGGCCGCATCAAGGGCGTCTTCCGTGGGGGCGGCGGCGAGGAAGCCGGTGCGGCCCTCCTCGACGACTTCGCCGTTGCCCGCCACATTGGTAAGGATCGGCAGCCGGCCATGGAGCATGGCTTCCACCACGACCAGGGGCAATCCTTCACAGCGGGAAGGCAGGACCAGGGCATGGTGGGTTTTCCAGATGGATGCCACGTCCCGCACAAAGCCGCCGAAGGTGACGGAATCGAGTTTCAGCAGCTTGGCCATGCCTTCCAGGCCATTGCGGAATCCCCCAGACCCGAAGAATGTCACCCGTAAGGGCCGTTGGCGCCATTTGGGCCGTGCAAGCACCCGCAGCAGGATGTCCTGCCCCTTTTCCGAAGGTTGCAGGCGTCCAACACAGGCTAGATTGAAGACGCCCGAAGACTCCGGCCAACCGCCATCCCAGTTCCATGGCACCAGGAACGGGTTCCGTACGACTGAGGCCCGGGTCAGACCCATGCCCAGTTGCTCCTCTGTGAGACGCAGATTGTGGGACGAGACAAAAAAGCAGTGCAGGGCGTCGGCATAGATCTTCCGCAGGCGCGGGAGAACCGCGTCCGAGGGCCAATATACTTCAGCAGCTTTGTGGGCAATCAGGACATAGGGCATGCCCTTGCTGAGGCAAATTTCCGCCAGTAGCAGGCCATCGCAGTTGCCCCCCTGGGAAATGATTACCAGATCCTGATCCGAATTGAAGTGAATAAAAAAGCGAAAGCGCAGGGCATGGATCATTCTATTGAGTCGGTTCAGCACCCTGTCCATGAGAGGATGCCGGAAGCCCGGCAGGCTTTCGGCGATCCATCCCGTCTGGATTTTGCATCCGAGGTCCCGCAGGCGCTGGAGGCGCGGATCTCCCTTATCGTGCCAGCCGACTTGGGCCATGACTTCATGGCCTTCGTTTGCGAGGAATTGCGCTACGCTGCTCCAAAGTTCTTCGCTACCTCCCCAACCGGCATTGCTGGTCAGGAAGAGAAAGCGATTGCGCGGTGAACGGCGAAGGAGATCCATGGTATGTCATCCGACGAAAAACGGTTAAGAGACCTCTCCCATGGGGAAAAATAGGAAAGATTTCGGGCAAAAATTAAGGCACGCACGATAACAAAAAAATTTGCCCCCCTGCATTTCTTAATTTTTTGCACAAATGTTATCGACTGCCGGTTAGCCGAATCCCATGCCCAAGTGAATTATGATCCGGTCAATACAGTTTTGCATGGATCAGCCGGCGCACGCCCCGCCCGAGGCGGCAGAATATTTCGGCCGTCACCTTCGAAGCCCGCAGCGGGAAGACCAAGAGATGGAATGCAATGGCGGCCATATCTACCGGAAAGACGGTGGCTGAGCTGATCAGGATCCCGGCCGGCAAAAGGACGTCGTAGTATTCGTGAAGGAACACGGTGTGTCGCCCGCGGGCTTCAACAATAACCGGGCTCGGCATGCCGTCGAGGACCCGCACTTTAGCCAGGAGGATATAACCCGCCAGGCATGCCACCGGCAGGAAGGCATCGACCTTCCATAACAGGACGGCCAGGGCTACGATTTCCAGAGGAAAGGCGAAGTAGCGGGCCATGCCGATGGCCGCAGAGGGGGACTGGCGCACGGCAAAAGTTCCAACCCCGGCGACCAGGTCGTTGTCCAGGTCCTCCAGTTGATGCCACAGGATGCCCCGCAGCCCGTAGCCGAAGGCCCAGGCCCCGATGGCGGCCAGCCACGCCGGATCAGCTTCACTTCCCGTCTCCCGATAGACCAGGAGAACGGCAACCAGGGCCGGGAAAAGATGGGCGCCCGCTGCGTCGGCGAGAACCCCGGGCAATCCCCGGGTCTTCAGCCGGAAGGGAGGAACCGAGTAGATGGTAAAGACAATCCAGGCCGCCAGATAAGCCCCCAGGAGCCAGGGATCGTGACGCCAATGGAAAATCAACGCCGATCCGATTCCGAGGGGAATGGCTACGGCCCCCACCAGGACGGTTCCGGGCATGGCGGCGGTGCGGTTGACCTTGCCGGCCGCGGCATCAATCTCCCGGTCGGCGATGTCGTTGGTGATGCTGACGTAGACAGCATCAGCAGCGAGGGCCAGGAGCAGTGCCAGGGCGGCCTGCCAGAGCGAGGCGATGGGAGTATTCAGTACGACCGCAGTACCGTAGAAACAGCAGAATGTGGGAATCAGCTTGTATTCCCACCACTGCTCCGCTCTGACGGTTGAGGCAAAAAGCCTAGGTAATCTCTTCCACCCTTGGAATGCCATGAATTCTCCAAAAAACAGGCCGGCTAGCCAACCATTAGGTTGCCCTGTTACGGCTGCAATTACGTCTGCGCTAGATCAGGGTTGGCCGTGTAGGAGGCCGGCTCAGGCCTGATTTAGGCACGGAAATCCGCGATAAGGCGGGCCATACCTTCACGGATGGAAATGCGCGCATCCCAACCCGATAATTCCTGGGCGCGATCGCGGATCGCACTGGAAAGTAGAAACATCGAAGTTCCTCGGGGGAGCATTGATGATCTCCGAGCCGGATTCAGCCAGTTCCCTGACCAACTTTGCCAACTGGCCCAGGCTGGTGGCTTGGCCAGTGAGGAAATGGATGGGGGAAGAGGCGTATGGTCGAACTGCGATGTCCACCAATCCCGACAATTCGGTAATCAAAATGCAAGGGTGCAAAAAAACCCTTTTTCCCACACTGAGCCAAGTGTTCTTGTTAAAAAATCAATGCCCTAGTGGCTTGCTAAGGGTCTTGTTCAACTCGGAAGCAGAGCATACAGAAAAAAATCTGATCTAACAGTTTTTCAAATCGCCTCTCGGTTCCTTGAGTTCGTGGCGCAGCTCGAATCGCCTCGGGTTTTGAAGTCATTTCTTAAAGACTGCCATGTTTGATTTCCAGCTAAGTCGACATTCAGGCAAGGTGTCCACCTTACCTAGAAGAGCAGCCGTCCGGATTGCCCGTTTTCCGGGGGCAGTAGTTGTCGCTTATGAATCGCCCCGGAACCTGTAGACAGACACCTTTGAGCCTTAAACTTGAGGCAATAGGGAGGTGTCATGAGCAGCAAGCGTCACCCGGAAGAATTCAAGATCGAAGCGGTCAAGCAGGTCACCGAGCGGGGCCATCCGGTGGCCGAGGTGGCGAGCCGGATCGGGGTGTCACAGCACAGCCTGTATGCGTGGCTCAAGCAATACAGCCTGCCGGCAGAAGCCCGGCAAGAGCAGCAGAGCCAATCCGCCGAGATCCGGCGCCTGAAGGCTGAACTGAAGCGGGTCACCGAGGAGCGTGACATCCTAAAAAAGGCGGCAGCGTACTTTGCCAAGGAGTCCCGGTAAGGTACGCCTTCATTCAGAGCGAGGAAGAACGGCATTCCGTGCGGCGGCTGTGCCAGATGGTGAAGGTCCATCCCAGCGGCTATTACGCTTGGCGAGCTGAACCGTTTTCCGAGCGGGGCAAGGCAGATCAACGCCTTGCCGGCCTGATCAAGCAGTCCTGGTTGGAGAGCGGCGGCGTGTATGGTTACCGCAAGATCACCGAGGACCTGCGGGACCTGGGCGAGCGCTGCGGCAAGCACCGGGTCTATCGGCTGATGCGGGCCGAAGGATTGCGCTCCCAAACCGGCTACCGTCGCCGCAAAGGGCGCTATGGCAAGCCGGCGGTCGTTGCTCCGAACCGGCTGGAACAGCAGTTCGATGTTCAAGCCCCCAACCAGGTCTGGGTCACCGACATCACCTACATCCGGACCCACGCGGGCTGGCTTTATCTTGCCGTGGTGCTCGACCTCTTTTCCCGGCAAGTCGTAGGCTGGTCAATGCAATCGCGCATTGAAACTGAGTTGGCTCTCAATGCTTTACTGATGGCCGTCTGGCGCCGGCAACCCAGGTCGGTGGTCACTATCCATTCCGACCAGGGCAGCCAGTTCAGTAGTCACGAATGGCAGTCGTTCTTGAAAGCCCACAACCTGGTGGCCAGCATGAGCCGGCGGGGCAACTGCTACGACAACGCCGTGGCCGAGAGCTTCTTTCAATTGCTGAAGCGGGAAAGGATTCGCCGGAACATCTACGCCGACAGGGAAGAAGCCCGGCGGGACATCTTTGATTACATCGAACTCTTCTACAACCCGAAGCGCCGCCATGGTTACGCCGGCGGAGTGGCTCCGGTAGAGTTCGAAAAGCAGTATTTCAACCGGCTCGAGAGTGTCTACTGAAGCCGGGGCGATTCACCGAATGGCAGCGCAATAGCCAGGCTGACAATTCCGAACAACCACACAAACGGTAGTCCACCGGATGCTTTCTTTGCATACAGATTCCAAAGTGCATGTAGTAATGCACCGGTAACGACAAGACTCAGGGCAACCGAGTTCATCGCAGAGCGGATAAAGCCCAACCGCTATTCAGATGCAGAAACGCTAGGTCATTGAAGTTCATACGAACGTAGAGAAGGGGAACGGCAGAGGCACCATCCTGCCCAAACTCAAATTCCATGGCAACCTTGATGGCCTGGAATTGGCCGGGGAGCGACTTTGACCATCCGGCACCCACCGACCGGTCAAATTTCCAAGCGGCCGTTCCGGATTACGCATTCAGTCCACAACCCCAACGGCAGCTTTAGAGAAATACGGTTGGTCGAATGACCGCTATTGAGCAGAGGCTACGGCCGGCAGCTTCTGGCCGGGAGCACGCATTTCTAGGGCATGCCCAATAGCGGCCGTTGAATAAGCCTGGCCTCGATCACTGTCTGTTTTTGGGGAAGGAACCCCAATAGGCGCTTCCGGCCACAAGCGGAACTTCGCCACCTAATCAAACCAGTCGGCTGATCGTCTGCTCCTCATCCAAGAACACACCTCCTTGTTTTTCGGTCAAGTCTCGTAAGTTCGGCCCCGGCGGCGCTCGAAATGCATCTCGTGAATCAGAGGGATGCCGTGAGAGTGAACGGATGTGAGGACAGGGTGGAGATGTTGAGAATGGTGCAGACGACTTGCGACTACTGGCTAACAGTAGCCACGGTTGCCATCCAGGGCGAGAGGGCAGTAAGAAGCCTTCTGAGTGCCAGGAAAGGAGGGGCTCTAAGAGCCTGACCCCCTAGGCCAGGGTGAAGTAAAAGGTTGCGCCGTGTTCCGGTGCGCCTTCCGCCCAAATCTTGCCGCCGTGCCTGTGCACGATACGCTGGGTCGTGGCTAGACCGATGCCTGTGCCCGGGAAATCGCTGGCCCCATGCAGGCGCTGGAAGGCCTTGAAGAGTCTGTCGGCGTACTGCATGTCGAAGCCCGCGCCGTTGTCGCGGACGAAATAGGTGATGCCCCCGTCGGCCAGCCGGCTGGTGCCGAATTCGATTCGAGCGGCCGGTTGCTTGCCCGTGTATTTCCAGGCGTTGCCCAGGAGGTTTTCGAGCATCACCCGGAGGAGGCGCGGGTCGCCGTTGGCATGGACGCCGCCCTCGATGATGAACTCCACCTGGCGCTCGGACTGCCCGGCCCTTAGTTCTTGGGCGACCGTGCGCGCCATTTCCGACATATCCACGTCTCCCCGGTTCATTTCTCCCCGGTTCGCCAGGGACAGGGAGAGGAGGTCCTCAATCAGATGGGACATGCGCTCACCGGCCTCCAGGATGCGCGTGAGGTATTGGCGCTCGTCATCGCCCAACTGGTCGCCGCACCCATCGGCTAGCATCCGGCTGAATGCCCGGATAGCGCGCAGGGGAGCCCGCAGGTCGTGGGACACCGAATAGGAAAAAGCCTCCAGTTCCTTGTTGAGGGCCTCCAACTGGTCAGCCCGTATCTCCATGTCCCGGTTGAGGGCCCGGATGGCGGCCTCCGCCTCCTTGGCCTCGGTGATGTCCCGCAGGATGACGGTCAGAATAGTTTCCCTGCCCAACTGCAGCTTCGAGATCGACGCCGCCGCCGGAAATTCGCTGCCGTCCTTTCGGCGGCCTACGATGTCGAGCCGCTCTCCCATGGGCCGGGTGACATCCGGGGAAGCCAGGAACAGGGCGACATGGCGGTGGTGGGCGGCCTGGAGGCATTCCGGCAGCAGGATGTCGAGGGACTGTCCGATGGCCTCCCCGGCCGCAAATCCGAATATCGCCTCGGCGCCCTTGTTGAACAGGGTGATGCTCTGGGT
>JBLNBI010000013.1:0-12809 GCA_050259815.1 Actinomycetota bacterium
AATGGACCCTGCCGTCGCCGCCCCCCTACCACTCCTTCACCGTCGCCCCGGCGATCAAATAGCGGAGGCCGCCATGGCAGAAGAAGCCCACTACTACGTCCCGCCGCCCTCCCCCTGGCCCATCGTCGGTTCCCTCGGCATCCTCAGCCTGGCCGGCGGTTTCATCCTGCTCCTGGACAAGGTGGCGGCCGGCCCCTACGTCATGGCCCTGGGGGCGACCATCCTCATCTACATGCTGTACGGCTGGTTCGGCAGCGTCATCCGGGAAGACCGGGCGGGAAAGCTGGAGGGCCAGGTGGATGCCTCCTACCGTTGGGGAATGATGTGGTTCATCTTCTCGGAGGTGATGTTCTTCGGCGGCTTCTTCGGCGCACTTTTCTACGCCCGGGTGTTCACACTGGATTCCCTGCAAACGGCCGCCGACCTGATCTGGCCCGGCTTCACCGCCCAGTGGCCCACCGCCGGCCCGGGCCTGCACGAGCCATTCACGCCCATGCACGCCTGGGGCATCCCGGCGCTGAACACCCTCATCCTGCTCACCTCCGGCGCCACCGTCACCTGGGCCCACTGGGGCCTCAAGCGGGGCCGGCGCCGCCAGGCGGAGCTGGGCCTCATCGCCACCGTCGCCCTGGGGGTGCTCTTCATCTGCCTCCAGGCCTACGAGTACAGCGAAGCCGCCTTCACCCTGAAGACCGGCATCTACGGCGCCACCTTCTATATGCTCACCGGTTTCCACGGCATGCATGTGACTCTGGGGGCCATCATGCTCACGGTGATCACCTTCCGGGTCTTCGCCGGCCACTTCACCCCGGAGAGCCATTTCGGCTTCGAGGCGGTGTCCTGGTACTGGCACTTCGTGGATGTGGTGTGGCTGCTGCTGTTCGTGTTCGTCTATTGGCTGTAAAAAGACCGGCGGCCGCCTACGGAAAATCCAGGCGGAAAGTCAGCCACTGACGCTCCGAAACCACCCGGCCGGCCGCCACGGCCGTGCGGTCGGTGGAGGTGGGATCGTATTTGAACTCGCCATGCTCCCCGTTGGCCGATTGCAGCACGTAGGCGATTTCCGCCCCGGTGTTGCCGATCCGGAAGGGGTAGGCGAGGCGCAAATCCAGTCGCCGGTAGGGAGCCACCACGGAATTGCGCGACCATTTCATCTTGCCCACCCAGTATTGGGTTGCGGAGAATTCGACGCCCAGGGGCAATCTCTGCATCACCATGGCCGTCGCCGACCGGCTGGGGGCGGACATGACGGTCTGCCGGTGGGCGTTGGTCAGGGTTTCGCTGGAGGACGTGATCTTGTCGCCATCGAGGAAATTAGTGCCCCGGGACATGTCGATGCCCGCCAGGTAGTGGGCGCGGATATGGACGAACGCCTGGTTGAACAGGAGGCGCGTGTCCTCGAGGGGCTGCCACCGCCACTGGTACTCCACCCCTTCGGTAACGACGCTCTCGGCATTGGCCGAGAAATTTGCGGTCGCCGTGGTGCAGTTGAAGGGCGGCCCCGAACTCACCTGGCAAAGTTGCGACGGGAGCTCCCGGGTGAGGTCGACGATCCGGTTGGGAATCCTTTCGTTGAACAACCTGACATCCAGGCTCATCCGCTGGGCCTTCCAGTCACCCAGGTAGCCGAGTTCAAGGCTGTCGATGCGCTCGGGCTTCACATCCCGGTCGGCATAGACGCGGCGGACGTACAACTGGTCGATCGGGATCGGCGTGCCAGACGCCGTCGAGAAGGGAGACTTCCAGCGGTCTCCCCGCAGGTCGATGGCGCTTGGCGTGCGGTGGGCGCGGGCGGCGCCGAGGCGCAGGGTGTTCTCCCCGTCCAGATGGAAATTGGCGCTCAGGCGCGGCGAGAAGGTGGCGCCGGCCAGGCTGTCCTCCTCCACCGTCGAGCCGGCGTTGAGGGTCAGCCATTGTTTCGGCTTCCATTCCAGGTTGCCGAAAAGCCGCCAGACCTGCCGGTTTACGGCCGGGTCGCCGTGGAACATGGTGGACGAACGGGTTGTCTCCCAGCGTCCGCCGCCGCCCCAGACCAGGCGGGTGCGATCCCAGGGAGAAAAGGTGTGCTGCACCTCGATTTCGTCCCGGATGCCCTTGTCCCCGTAGAGATCCACCTGGTAAAGGAGATTGCGATCGCCGTTGAGCCGGGTATTGGTGCAACGCTCGACATGGTTGCCCGACGCCCAGTCCTCGCTATGGGCATAACGGACCTGGATATCCTCGTCCGCCGCTAGCGCCCGCCGCCAGGCCAGCTGGAGAAAGGTATTGGACTGCAGCACGTCGTAGAAGGGGGCGCAGGGATCCTCGCGCCTGGGGGCCAGGACGATGGGCTGGCCATTGGCCTGGCCGGTCAGGTAGCGCCCGTTGAGGCTGGTCCCCTCCACATGCCCGGCGCTGACCTGGAGATCGTCCCTTTCGCTCAGGGTGAAGCCGGCACGGAAATCGAAAAGCCGCTGCCGGAAGCCGTCCTTCCAGTCGAACTGGTCGGTCAGGCCGTTGTCGTCCCGCTGCTGGTAGGTGAAGCGGAAATCTCCGGCGCTGCCGATGCGCCCGCCCGTGCGCAGGGTCGAATCCCGCACCCCCTGGTTGCCGTGGCTGGTGGAGACGGAGGTTCCCCTGACCTGGGAGGGATCGACGCTGATGATGTTGATCACCCCCAGGAACGCATTGGAGCCATAGGCCGCCGAGTTCGAGCCGCGGATCACTTCGATGCGTTCGATGTCCTCCAGGGCGATGGGAATGGTTGCCCAATTCACCCCGCCGCGGAACAGGGGGGAATACATCGAGCGTCCATCCACCAATACCTGCACCCGCGGCGCGAACTCGTCGTCCGTCAGGCCGTGGTAGCTCACCTTCGGGGGCATGTCCGTATTGAACGGATAGGTCTGGAATCCGGGCACCAGGCGGAAGACGTCATTCAGGTCCCGAACTCCCGAGGCCCGAATCATGTCCCGGTCGATGACGGTGACCGAACCCGGAGCGTCCCGTAGTGCCTGGGGCAGCCGGCTGACCGAAGCCACCACCGGCAGGGTGCTGAAATAAATGTCCTCTTCAGCCGCACCGCACTGCCCCCCTGCGACCGCCAAGGCAAGGCAGCCCAATCCCCGCCTGACTTTCCTGATTTTCATTGTTGGTGTTGTCCTGCAAGCACGGCTATTGTCCAGGGATATTACCGCACCAACGAGGCATATGCAGAACGGCATAGCCGAAGGGCCGCCACCGGATGGCCTAGAGGAGCCCGCCGTTCCGCATCAAGACATAAACCGCTGTCCCCAGCCCGATGCTCAACAGGGCATTCCGGCTCCGCCATTGCAGCGCGACGACCAGGGCGACGGCCACCAGTTCCGGCCAGGGAGCGCCTCCATGTTCCCTGGCCGCCCCCGCCGCCGAGTGGACCAGCAGCAGGGTCATGATGGCCAGGGGCAGGAATTGTCCCAGGCGCTGCACCACCGGCTGCCTGCGGAGCCAGTGGTCGGCGACGAAGGGCAGGGCCCGCAGGGCGAAGGTGACCAGCCCCATGGCGGCGATGGTGGCAAGGACGTAGCCGGTTTCCATCATTTCGCTTCCACTTCCTCGGAAAAGCCAGCCCGCCAGAACACGCCGGCGACGATGCACAGGGCGATGGCGATCACCAGGGCATGAGGCGCCGCCAGGACGTAGGCGACGCCATAGGCCGCCAGCGCCACCCACAGGGGTGCCGACCCCTTTCTCGTCCGCCATTGCTCAACAGCCAGGACCGCAAACAGGGCGGTCAGGGTGAAATCGAGGCCCGCCAGTCCGATCCGGGCCTGGGCGCCGGCGATGGCGCCAATGGCGCTGCCCAACACCCACCAGCCCTGGTTGAGCAGGGTGATGAGGATCATCTGCCGGTGGGAGGCCGTCGCCGGCAGGGCGGTGAGCAGGGAATAGGTCTCGTCCGTCAGCCCGAAGACCAGGTACCAGCGCTTTAGCCCAGCCGAAGGCACCCAGTTGAGGAGCGACAGGCCATAGAAAACGTGGCGGAGATTGAGGATCAGGGTGGCCAGGGCGATGCCGCCGATGGACGAACCGGCCGCCAGCATGGGGATCATCATGTACTGGGCGGCGCCGGCGAAGACGAAGACGCTCGCCAGGATGGCCAGCCACCAGGCGGCCCCCGCCTGGACGAAAAGGAAGCCGAACACCGCCCCCAGGGGAACGTAGCCCAGGGCCACGGGCACGGTCAGGGAGAGGGCCGACAGGCCCTTCCCCCCGTTACCGGGAGCTGCGGAAGTCCGGTCTTCCAAGGGTGCCTTATCGGTCGGCAGCGGCCAGGGCGGCCAGAAGCTTGCCGTGGATACCGCCGAAGCCGCCATTGCTCATGACCAGCACCTGATCCCCTGGCTTGGCGGCGGCCACGATGCGCTGGACCAAGGTATCCAGGTCGTCCTCCACGACGGCCTTGGCTCCCAGGGGCGCCAGGGCTTCCGCCGCATCCCAGCCCAGGTTGTTGGCGTAGCAGAACACCAGGTCGGTTTCGGCGAGGCTCGCCGGCAGCTGGCTCTTCATGACCCCGAGCTTCATGGTGTTGGAACGGGGCTCCAGCACCGCCAGGATGCGGGCTTGCCCCACCTTGCGGCGCAGGCCGGTGACGGTGGTGGCGATGGCGGTGGGGTGGTGGGCGAAGTCGTCATAGACCGTGACGCCCCGCTCGCTGCCCCGCACTTCCATGCGGCGCTTCACGTTAACGAAGCGGGACAGGGCGTCCAGGCCCTTGTCCAGGGGCACGCCTACATGGCGGGCAGCCAGGATGGCGGCACAGGCATTGGCCCGGTTGTGGTCCCCGGACAGCTGCCAGACGGTGCGGCCGATTTCCCCCTGGGGCCCCTTGAGCACCAGTTCGCCGGTGGCGTCGTCGCCGCTGACGAAATAGCCGTCCCGGTCATTGAAGCGCTCCACCGGCGTCCAGCAGCCCCGGTCCAGCACCCGTTTCAGACTCTCTTCAGCCCCATTGGAAACAACCAGCCCCGAAGCCGGGATGGTTCGCACGAGATGATGGAACTGGGTTTCGATAGCCGCCAGATCGGCGAAGATATCGGCATGATCGAATTCCAGGTTGTTCAGCACCGCTGTCCGGGGACGGTAATGGACGAATTTGGACCGCTTGTCGCAGAAGGCGGTGTCGTATTCGTCCGCCTCGATGACGAAGAAGGGCGTCCCACCCAGCCGGGCGGAAACGCCGAAATTCATGGGAACGCCGCCGATCAGGAAGCCCGGGGCCATGCCCGCGTCTTCCAGGATCCAGGCCAGCATGGAACTGGTGGTGGTCTTGCCGTGGGTACCGGCGACGGCCAGGACCCAGCGCCCCTGGAGAACGTGCTCCGCCAGCCACTGGGGACCGGAAACATAGGGCAACCCCTGGTCGAGAACGGCCTCTAACAGCGGATTACCCCGGGAGATGGCGTTGCCCACCACGAAGACATCCGGCTTCAGGCCCAGTTGCTCGACGCCGTAGCCTTCGATCAGGTCGACGCCGGCGCCGCGGAGCTGGTCGCTCATGGGCGGATAGACGTTGGCGTCGCAACCGGTGACGCGATGTCCGGCGGCCCGCGCCAGCTGCGCGATGCCGCCCATGAAGGTGCCGCAGATACCCAGAATATGAATGTGCATGAAACAAAGACCCGTTAGAATGGGAAAGATTTTACTCCGACGGAGCACGAAGCCATGCCCCGCCATGACCGGCCGCGAATGACAACCCATGCGCGCGCCAGCATCGCCAGCGCCGCCGCCCGCCTGATGGCCGAGGACGGCATCACCGACTTCCATCTCGCCAAAAAGAAGGCCGCCCGCCTCCTTGGCCTGCCGGACCACACCGCCTTTCCCGATAATTCCGAAGTCGAGGCCGAACTGCGCGCCTACTGGGCCATCTACCACGACGACGAACACGCCGCCCTGCTCCAGAGCCTGCGCCAGACCGCCCTGGAATTGATGGAGCTGCTCGCGGATTTTCGCCCCTACCTGACCGGTTCCGTCCTGGACGGCACCGCCAGCGAACATTCCCATATCGACATCCTGCTTTTTGCCGACAGCGCCAAGGAAGTGGAAATCTTCCTCCTCAACCAGGGCATCGATTTCGACCATGTGGAAGCCCGGAACGAGAAAGCCGAGGCCGTCCTCATCGTCCAGACCGAGGATGCCGACGCCAACCTGGTGATATTCCCGCCCCAACTGGAACGCATCGCCTTCAAATACCGGGACGGCCGCACCCGGGAGCGCGCCCGTATCGACGCCGTAGCCGCCCTTCTGGAGCAAGAAGGGGCGGAATGAAGCAGCGCTGGACACTGATCGGCGCCGGCGTCGTCCTGGCCTTGGCCGCCTTCGCCGCCGGACTGCTGTACTCCCGGCCCGCTGCCACGCCGCCCCAGGCCGGGCTGCCGTCCCAGGCGGTGGTGGAAAAGCTGCTCGATACCCCGTTGATCGACGCGGCCGGGAAGCAGACCACCCTCGCCCACTGGCGGGGCAAACCCTTGCTGGTCAATTTCTGGGCCACCTGGTGCCCCCCCTGCCTGGTGGAGATGCCCGCCTTCTCCCGCCTGCAGGAAAAGCACACCGGCGTTCAATTTGTCGGCATTGCCGTCGATACTGCCGAGAACGTGCAGAAATTTTCTGCCGCCAAGCCGGTTTCCTATCCGCTGCTGGTGGGCAGTGAAAGCGTCATGCCCCTCATGGGGCCCCTGGGCAACAACCGCAACGGCCTGCCTTTCACCCTGATTCTGGACGGCAGCGGCCAGGTGCGGCACGTCCGTCTGGGCGGCCTTTCCGAAGCCGAAGCCGAGAACCTCATCTCCACCCTAAAGTAATACCAGGCTAGACAAATTGCAGCGAATTACGGCAAACTTGCCGGCATGAAGAAGCAAAAATCCGCTTCCGGAAAAAGCTCCAAGGCGCGAATCCTCGTTATCCACGGCCCTAACCTGAACCTGCTCGGCACCCGCGAGCCGGATCACTACGGCCGCGCGACCCTGGCCGACATCAACCTGGTCCTCTCCCGTCGAGCGGAGTCAGCGGAAGCGGAGCTGGAAACCTTCCAGAGCAACCACGAAGGAGCCCTCATCGAGCGCGTTCACGCCGCCCGGGAGCAGGGAGTCCAGGCCATCATCATCAACCCGGCCGGCTATACCCATACCAGCGTCGCCCTGCGGGACGCCCTGGCGGCGGTGGCCATTCCCTTCGTGGAAGTGCATCTCTCGAATGTCTATGCGCGGGAGCCTTTCCGCCATCATTCCTATTTTTCAGCCCTGGCCATCGGAGTCATCTCCGGGCTAGGCAGCGAGGGCTACATGCTCGCCCTCGAGTACCTGCTGAACAAGCTCAACACTGATTAAGTCGCAAACGTTCGGCATTTTGCTTTGAACGTCCGCAAAAACTAGGGGAGTATCCATGGATCTGCGCAAACTCAAGAAACTTATCGACCTCGTCCAGGAATCGGGCATTTCCGAGCTGGAAGTCACCGAAGGCGAGGAAAAAGTCCGGATCGCCAAGCACATTGCCGCTCCGATGCAGGCCCAGCAGTACATGGTGCCCATGCAGGCCGCTCCCGCTGCGGCGCCGGCCGGCACCAGTTCGGTGAACCTGGACGACGAGGACGAGCTGCCGGAAGGCCACATCGTCAAGGCGCCCATGGTCGGCACCTTCTACCGAGCCCCCTCCCCCGGCGCCAGCCCCTTCGCCGAGGTCGGCCAGACCGTGAAGCAGGGCGACACCCTGTGCATCATCGAAGCCATGAAGCTCCTGAACGAGATCGAGGCCGACGCTTCCGGCGTCATCAAGGCCATCTTGCTTGAGAACGGCGAGCCGGTGGAATACGGCGAGCCCCTGTTCGTCATCGGCTGATCGGCGGCTGAACCATGTTCGAGAAAATCCTTATCGCCAACCGCGGCGAGATCGCCCTGCGGGTGCAGCGCGCCTGCCGCGAATTGGGCATCAAGACCGTGGTGGTCCACTCCGAGGCCGACCGGGACGCCAAGTACGTCAAGCTGGCCGACGAGTCGGTCTGCATCGGCCCCGCCGCTTCTGCCCTGAGCTACCTCAATGTCCCGGCCATCATCTCGGCGGCCGAGGTCACTGATGCCCAGGCCATCCACCCGGGCTACGGCTTCCTGTCCGAGAACGCCGATTTCGCCGAGCGGGTCGAGTCCTCCGGTTTCGTCTTCATCGGCCCCCGGGCCGAGACCATCCGCCTGATGGGCGACAAGGTCTCCGCCAAGGACGCCATGAAGGCGGCCGGCGTGCCCTGCGTGCCCGGTTCCGAAGGCGCCCTGCCGGAAGACCCCAAGGAAATCGTCAAAATTGCCCGGACCATCGGCTACCCAGTGATCATCAAGGCCGCCGGCGGCGGCGGCGGACGCGGCATGCGGGTGGTCCATACCGAGGCCGCCCTGGTCAACGCCGTGCAGATGACCCGCCAGGAAGCCCAGACTGCCTTTGGCAACCCGACGGTGTACATGGAGAAATTCCTGGAAAATCCGCGCCACGTGGAAATCCAGGTCCTGGCCGACGAGCACAAGAACGCCGTTTACCTGGGCGAACGGGACTGCTCCATGCAGCGCCGCCACCAGAAGATCATCGAGGAGGCTCCGGCCCCCCACATCGCCCCGCGCCACATCGACCGCATCGGCGAGCGCTGCGCCGAGGCCTGCCGCCGCATCGGCTACCGGGGCGCCGGCACCTTCGAGTTCCTGTACGAAAACGGCGAGTTCTACTTCATCGAGATGAACACCCGGGTCCAGGTGGAGCACCCGGTTTCCGAGGCCATCACCGGCATCGACATCGTCCAGGAGCAGATCCGCGTCGCCGCCGGCGAGAAGCTGCGCTTCAAGCAACGGGACATCAATTTCAAGGGCCACGCCATCGAATGCCGCATTAACGCCGAAGATCCCTTCACGTTCGTGCCATCTCCCGGCAAGATCAGCTTCTACCACCCCCCCGGCGGCCCCGGCATCCGGGTCGATTCCCACATCTACCAGGGCTACACCGTCCCGCCCCACTACGACTCCATGGTGGCCAAGGTCATCGCCTACGGCGACACCCGGGAACAGGCTATCCGCCGCATGCGCATCGCCCTGTCGGAGATGAGCGTGGAAGGGATCAAGACCAACATCGCCCTGCACCACGAGTTGATGCACGACGCCCGCTTTGTCGAAGGCGGCACCAGCATCCACTACCTGGAGCAGAAACTGGCACAGAAGAACGAGGTCAAGTAGATCATGGGATGGCAGAGCGTCAGCTTCCTTACTGACGCAGCGCACGCCGAGCCTTTGTGCGATGCGCTGCTGGAGGCCGGCGCCCTGTCGGCCAGCATCGAGGATGCCGACGCCGGCACCCCCGAGGAGCGTCCCCAGTTCGGGGAACCCGGTTCCATCAACACCCCGGGCTGGGACCGTTCCAAGATCGTCGCCCTGTTCGAGGCGGATGCCAATGTGGACTCCGTCATCGCCGAGGCCATCGCCGCCATCGGCCTGTCGACGGTGCCCGAACTGACGGTGGAAGACGTGGCCGAGCAGAACTGGGTGCAGCTCACCCAGTCCCAGTTCGACCCCATCCGCATCTCCGACCGGCTGTGGATCGTGCCCTCCTGGCACGAGGCTCCGGCCCCGGACGCCATCAACCTCATCCTCGACCCGGGCATGGCCTTCGGCACCGGCTCCCACCCCACCACCCGGCTGTGCCTGGAGTGGCTGGAGCGGAACGTCGCCGCCGGCTGCACCCTCCTCGACTACGGCTGCGGCTCCGGCATCCTCGCCATCGCCGCTGCCAAGCTGGGCGCCGGCGCGGTTTCCGGTGTCGATATCGACCCCCAGGCCGTGGAAGCGGCCAAGGCCAACGCGGAGCGCAACGGCGTCACCGGCCGCTTCGCCGACTCGGCGGAAGCCCTGGCCGGAGAGTATGATGTCGTCGTGGCAAACATCCTCTCCAACCCCCTCAAGGTCCTGGCTCCGGCCATCTGCGCCCATGTCCGCCCCGGCGGCAAGCTGGCCCTGTCCGGCATCCTGGCCGAGCAGGCGGAGGAGATCATCGCCATCTACGCCCCCTGGCTGTCCCTCGCCGTCGCCGACACCCGGGAAGGCTGGGTCTGCCTGGCCGGTCAAAAGGCTGGGAAAGGGGCCTGATGCGGACGCGTTGCCCGCGCTGCCAGACCATCTTCCGCATTACCCCGGAACAGCTGCGCGCCCGGGCGGGCAAGGTCCGTTGTGGCCATTGCCATTCCGTCTTCAACGCCCTGGAGACCCTGATCGAGGAGCCGGCCGTCATTCCGCCGGCCATCGATATTCCGCCGCCTTCCCCGCCGCAGCCCGAGATTCCCGCACCGGAGCCCACCCCGGCCGGCGAACCGATCCCGGAACCGGAGCCCACCCCGGAACCGGAACCCGAACCGGTTCGCTACGACGAACCCCAACCTGAGCCCGAGTCGGTTCCCGAGCCGCCGGCGGCGACTGAACCTGAGCCTGAGTTCGTCCCGGCTTCCGATTTCACCCCGGCTCCTGCTTTCGAGCCTGCTCCCGAACCGTCAGCCGACCTGGCACCGACACCCAAAGCCATGGAGGAACTTCCGGCAACCGCGGAAGAGGAGCCCCTGGCCCCCGCCGAACCGGCCGCCCCGGACGAACCGCCCCGGGAGGAAACTCCTGAGGAGACTACCCAGGCTGCCCGGGAAGCGGGTCTGGTTGCTGCCCGGGAACTGGCCGAAACCCCCGGCTACAACCGCTGGGCTGCCGGCACCCTTGCTTCCAGCCCCCTGGCGGGACTTGAGGCCGAGCACCACCGGGCCCGCTGGCCCTTCGTGCTGGCTTCCGTGGTCCTGGTGCTTGCGCTGCTGGGGCAGCTTGCCTACCACTACCGCACCGAACTGACCCAGCGGCTGCCGAGCCTGGCGGACGTTTATTCCTCCCTCGGCATCGACGTACCCCTGCCCCGCCAGGTGGAACTGGTCAGCATCGAGACATCCGACCTCCAGTCCGACAACGCCCGGGGCCTCCTGGTCCTCCAGGCCACCCTGAAGAACCGGGCCAATTACGCCCAGGCCTGGCCGGCCCTGGAGCTGGCCCTCACCGACACCCACGATGCCGTGGTCGCCCGGCGCGTCCTGGAGGCGGCCGATTACCTGCCGCCCAAGATCGATCCCGCGGCCTTCCCCGCCAACAGCGAAACCGGCCTGCGCCTCTGGATCGAAACCAAGGACGTGGCGGCAGCGGGCTACCGGCTTTACGTCTTCTATCCCTGATCCCATTCCACAATCCATGTCCACTGTAATCTGCGGCTCCCTGGCCTTCGACAACATCATGGTCTTTCCGGACCGCTTCAAGAACCACATCCTGCCGGAACAGATCCATATCCTGAACGTGGCCTTCCTGGTGCCCGAGATGCGCCGGGAGTTCGGCGGCTGCGCCGGCAATATCGCCTACAACCTGAAGCTCCTGGGCGGCGATCCCCTGATCATGGCCACCGTCGGCGACGACGCCCCCGCCTATTTCGAGCGGCTGGACAAGCTGGACTTGCCCCGGGACCACGTGCGCCATATTCCCGGCAGCTTCACCGCCCAGGCCTTCATCACCACCGACCTGGATGACAACCAGATCACCGCCTTCCACCCGGGGGCCATGAGCTTCTCCCACCTGAACAAGGTGGCCAACGCCAAGGGCGCCAAGCTGGGCATCGTCGCCCCGGACGGCCGCGAGGGCATGCTCCAGCATTCCCGGGATTTTGCCGAGGCCGGCATCCCCTTCATCTTCGATCCGGGCCAGGGCATGCCCATGTTCAGCGGCGACGAGCTGCTGGATTTCATGAACCTGGCCGATTACGCCTGCTTCAATGACTACGAGGCAAAACTCCTCTGCGACCGCACCGGCCGCAGCATCGAGCAGCTGGCCGGTCTGGTGAAGGCCCTGATCGTCACCAAGGGCGGCGATGGATCGGAAATCCACGCCGATGGTCAACGCCATGACATCCCCTGCGTCGAGGCGGATGCGGTGGTCGATCCCACCGGTTGCGGCGACGCCTACCGGTCCGGGCTGCTTTACGGCATCGCCAACGGCTTCGACTGGCCCACCACCGGGCGGCTGGCTGCCGTCATGGGCGCCATCAAGATCGCCCACCGTGGAGGCCAGAACCACCAGCCCAGCCGGGAAGAGATCGCCGAGCGCTACCGCCGCGCCTTCGGTGCCACCCCCTGGTAAGGAGAGACTCATGTTTGCCACCCGCCCCCTTTACTCCCTTCTCGTCGCCGTATCCGCCCTGTCCGTCCTCGCCGGCTGTGCCACCAGCAAGTCGGGGGACGTCTATACCCGGGAGCAGGCACGCCACGAACTGAACGTGCGGACGGGCGTCGTGGAATCGGTCCGGCCGGTGACCATGGAAGGAACCAAGTCCGGGGCCGGCAGCCTGGCGGGTGGCGCCGTGGGCGGCGTGGCCGGCAGCAGCGTCGGCGGCGGCAAGGGCCAAATCATCGGAGCCGTCCTGGGTGCCGTTGCCGGCGCCGTGGCCGGCAATGCCATCGAGGAAGGCACCACCCGCAAGCAGGCCATGGAAATCACCGTCCGCCTGGACAGCGGCCAGACCATCGCCGTGGTCCAGGAGGGCGACCCCGCCGAATTCCGGGGCGGCGACCGGGTCCGGGTGCTCTCCGGCCGGGGCGAAACCCGGGTCTCCCGCTGACATCTACCCGTCAACTGGCCGCAACAAGGATGTAACGAGGGCTGCGTAAATTCGTTCCCACACAACGACAAGGGAACGAAACCATGAAACAGCTCCATCGCCAGCTGGAAACCCGCGCCCGGGCGGCGCGCCCCAATCTC